>JAJRTH010000094.1 GCA_024278375.1 archaeon
AATAGTCTTCGATAGTGGAGATGGAGCTACCGTAAATATGACGCTTGAGAACAACTCCATGGAGAACTGCGGCCTTATGATATGGGGATGGCAGTATGAACACTGGACCTCTCACATTGTTTATAACAATACGGTTAACGGAAGACCCCTGGTATTCCTGAATGGTGTGGACGACAGTCAGGTAAATTACACGATACAGGCGGGACAGGTTTATCTAGTGGATTGTTACAATGTGTCTGTCACTGAACAGTTCCTCGTGAGGGCTACGGTCGGGATCTACGTTGCCGTCTCACAGCATGTTACAATAAAGAATGTGACCATGGGATACAACAGATATGGTGTTTATATGATAGCATCCCTCGGCAACCTTATATGGCACAACAACTTCGTTGGTAACGATGTGCAGGCATGGGACGATGCAGGACCTGGAGAAAACCTGTGGAACGCAACATATCCATACGGTGGGAATTACTGGGACGATTATGCCGGATCAGATGCATACTCCGGGCCGGGACAGAACATACCCGGTTCCGATGGCATTGGTGATTCCCCACGATCCATCGATGGCGGGAGCTCCGTTGACAACTATCCTCTTATGGATCCCACTGAGATAGTGATATATTACACACCCGGATGGCACATGGTCGCATTTCCGTGGCTGATAAATCCCACCCCCATAACTGATGCGCTGTCAGGGGCCTCATGGGATCGTGCTATGATATATATCAACGGAACATGGCGCACATATGATGCAAACAGAGCCGCAATATACAATGCAGGGTTCCCATCCATAGACAGAAGCACGGGGCTGTGGGTCAATTTCACAAACTACAGCGTTCTCTCCGGACCTTCCCCAATACACACTGGAAATATAACCATATACGTCCATAAGGGCTGGAACCTTGTTGAGGGCGTGTTCGCCTTCCAGGTGAGGGAGCTTTTCAGAGATGTGGACTACAGGTATGTGCAGAGCGCTAATCTCACGAATCCCTCCGTGATGGAGAACATATCATACAATGAAACCCTTGTAGCAGGAAGGTCGTACTGGGTTTATGTAGATTATGATTACACGATAATCATCAATACGGACAACTTCACGATATCTACGCTGAAAGGTATCGTGGTACAGAGCATAGGAAGCCAGAACAGAATAAACAGCGCTCCTCCTCAGCAGACGACCTCTGGGGAGAACAGAGATGCCCATAGCATACCGTTCTACACAGGTACATCCTGGAAAAACGACACATCATTAAGCATTCTGTTATTGTTGATTGTAACCATGGGGGTCGCATCCATGATGCTGGTCCATAGGAGAAGGAAGAGGGAACGTTGAATTCCAAATGTACTATCCCGAAACCATTTTACACTTCAAGCAACGGCCTTCAAATGTTTGAAGACCTCAGTTTGCAATAAATCGCAAACAAACCATCCCTCATATTCGAATATCTTTTCTTCAGGAAGCTTTCTCCAGAAAGCTTCTTCAGGGGTCTCAGCGTTATCAAACCTAGTCTTTCAAAGAAAGGCAGGCTTTCACCGAGGTGAAGGTCCAAACTCATCTGTGTTTTGTCATAGTTTCATCCTCTTAACCAGAGGCTTCTGCCCAAAGCATAGCTTTGGTCATATACTCCTCTATGAGCTCATCGATATTATTGAAGAATCTCTTCTTCGCTTCAACCAGTCCGAAGGACCGTTCTATCTTTCAGTTAGTCTGTGGATGATGAGATCTGACAAGAATGTTCTTTACGCCGTTCTTCTCCAGAAATTCACCGAATTTATGCTTTGCGTAGCCTTCCTTATCCTTTCTGGAAGCCGCGAACTGTGTCCATGATCTGTAATAATCTCCAGCTTTCGCATCTTCGACAAAGAAAAAGGCGTTATGGAAGCGGGGCTTCCAGAGCCCTCTTTAAGAATAGGGTATAAAGTATTTTGCGATGACAAAGCAAAATTCTACATGACTTTGCATCTAGTAGATGAGTTAGATAAGGGTTCCTCTGTTCTGTTGTATCACTCAAAAAAGTTATGCAAAAGCATGGGTAACAAGAAAGAAGAGAGGATCATTTTCCAATTCCGCTCAGCGCCTCTCTAACTAGCGCCGTTGTGTCCTCCACCTTTTCCTGCCCTTCGACGATTATCAGCTTTCCTTTCTGCTCGTAGTACTCTATCAAGGGCGCGGTCTGTTCCTCGTAGGTTTTAAGCCTCTTTTTCACCGTTTCCTCTTTGTCATCATCCCTCTGGATTAAAGATGCGTTGCATGAATCACACATGCCCTCTTTCTTCGGCGGATTGTACTTTATGTGGTAAACCGCACCGCATTTCGGACAGGAGCGCCTTCCGGTAATTCTCTCTATCAGCTTCTCGAACGGAACGTATATGTTCAGCACCGCATCCACATCCACGATTTTCTCCAGAGCCTGAGCCTGATTGACGGTCCTCGGGAACCCGTCCAGAATGAACCCTTTTTTGCAGTCCTCCTCGTCAAGTCTTTCCTTCATCATGTCTATTATCAGTTCGTCGGGAACAAGCTTTCCCTCGTCCATGTACCTCTTCGCAATCTTTCCAAGTTCCGTACCGTCCGAAACGTTCTTCCTCAGTATGTCGCCTGTGGATATATGCGGAATACCGTATTCTCTGCTTATCCACTTTGCCTGAGTTCCTTTTCCTGCGCCTGGAGCGCCCAAAAGTATGAGCTTCATGGTCGGGCATAATAACCTGTATTTATTAGTTGATGCGCCATGTGACAAATTTAGGTTTCCATACCGAACTGCGGCAGAAGAATGTCGGCGGCCAGCGTGATGTGTCCATACTGCTGGATGAGCATCGGATAAGAGGTATGAAAATGAGGCGGAGAGTGCTTGGGCGAAAGTGTTTTAGCGGCGGATAAATATACTCGCAATGAGAGGAGAGATCATGAACTTTAATAAGTTGGAAACCGGAGAATGTGTGAGTTTGGGGGCATTCTCCGTTATATGATATTCTGCCATCCATCAATATCAAACCTGAGTAGAGACTGTTAAAATGATAAAGGAAAGAAATAAGGCATCTAAGTAAATGGTAGGTAATGCTGGTTCTATTATGTGTGTTATGAATTATCAAAGCCTGGCTGGAATGTATTGCCCACCTCAGGGAATGCAAGAGGAATTGGTATTATTTACAGCAAAAATGCTAAGCGAACCTATACAACCCAAGTCGAGGCGTTAAGCAAAAGAGAGCCTGTTCCTTTAGGAAGCATCTAAACAATTTGTTCGCTGATCATGTCATTATATGTAGAAAGGTATTTAACGAAAAGCCAGAAATTTTTGTTGCAAATTTATGAAATAAAATATCTCCTCGATGGAATTCGAAGCCCCGATGTCTCGGAGATTGTCAGAAGATACGCCATATTTAAGATGGCCTCCGCAGGTGAATATTGTGGTTGTCCAGAGGAGGCGAAAACCCCTTAATCACCCATTTATTTCCGATTTTCCTACGTTCCATGTACTTCTCCAGTTGATTGACGAACTGGAATCTGTCATCCGGGCTGAGAACATACTTTTTGTCGGCATGTATCATTACATAGTTGCCGTTCTTTGCGTAAAAGTGCATGGTGCCCTCTTCCTTGCTCCAGAAGCTCCCTGTTATCGAGAACAGCCCTCCGTTTCTCCATTTGCGTATCAGCTTATAGCTCTTGAAGTCCTTTTCTTCCACTTTTCTGATCTTTTCCACCGGAATGAATATGGGCTTTATCGGCCTCTTGATGGTTATGCCCTTTTCCGAAAGTATGTACTTCTGAGGAGAATACGCCCATGCCAGGAGAAGTATCGGTATATATGTCGCAAGAAGAATTGCTGTCGTTATGTAAAGGGTCCATCCGACACCCTCGTCGAGATATATGAAATATGGAATGATTATCGAAAATACGGTAAACAGGAGGATGACGAGAGCTATCGTGACCTTCACGAATCTTCCCGGTGTTATCTGGTATCCGGTCCCGAGCATGGTATTCATCTAGCATATAAACAAATAAAGATAAAAAGTTTTTGTCCCCGAATTCAGTGCTTGAACACCCTGTATCCGGTGAACACCATCGCCATACCGTACTCGTTCGCAGCTTTTATGACATCTTCGTCCCTTATTGAGCCGCCGGGATGAATCACCGCCGTGATCCCAGCCTTTGCAGCCTCATCTATCCCGTCCCTGAACGGGAAAAACGCATCAGAGGACATCACTGCTCCTTTTGCCTTTTCTCCCGCTTTGAAAGAGGCAATTTTCACGGCATCCACCCTGCTCATCTGGCCGGCACCTATGCCCACGGTTGTTTTATTTTTTGCAAATACTATGCTGTTGGATTTCACGTGCTTCGTTACCTTCCACGCGAATATCATGTCTCTCATTTCTTCTTCTGTCGGCTCTCTTTCCGTTACGACCTTCAATCCGGAGGGATCGAGCTTTGATATGCCCCTATCCTGTGCAAGCATCCCGCCGACCACCTTTCTGCAGTCCATAGAGGGTTTAGGGGGCGCCAGCGGACCTGTCTCCATGATCCTCAGGTTCTTTCTCTTCATCAGCCTTTCCAGCGCCTTTTCCTCGTAGGACGGAGCGATTATGACCTCGAGAAAGATTCCTTTCAGGTCCTTCACTATATCATATGTAACTTCCCGGTTGAGTGCGAGTATCCCGCCGTACGCGGACATAGGGTCAGCATCCATGCCCCTTCTGAAGGCAGTGTATATGTCGTCCGCAGACGAAACTCCGCAGGGGTTCGTATGTTTTATTGCTGCCACCGTGGGCTCATCGAAGTCCTTTATTAGCTCCAGGGCATCGTTGGTGTCCAGTATGTTGTTGTAGGAGAGCGCTTTTCCGTGCAACTGTCTCGCACTCGCTATGCAGGGTTCCGTTATCTCGAGTTCCCTGTAAAATGCCGCTTCCTGTTCCTTGTTCTCGCCGTATCTCAGATCCTGGACCTTAAGATAATGCAGGAAAAGATGCGGGGGAAATTTCAGACCCGTGAATCTCTGGGAAAGCGTGGAATATATCGTGGAATCGTATGCCGCAGTATGTGCGAATGCTTCCAGAGCCAGTTCTCTTCTCATTTCCTGCGGAACATCGCCTTCCTCGACCAACGCTTCGACAACTTCATCGTATCTCGAAGGATTTGAGACTACAACCACATTCTCGTGGTTCTTCGCAGCGCTCCTTATCAGAGTCGGCCCACCTATGTCTATGTTCTCTATCAAATCCTCGATGCTGGCATCCTCCTCCCTTGCCACTCTTTCAAATGGATAAAGGTTCACGACAACCATATCTATAGGCTCTATTCCCTCTTCCTTTATCTGCTTCATATGGTCCTCGTTGCGGAGAGCGAGAATTCCTCCGTGGATAACAGGATGCAGGGTTTTCACCCTTCCGTCCAGCATTTCTGGAAAACCGGTTATCTCTTCCACCCTTTTTACAGGTATGCCTGCCTGTTCTATGACTCTAGCTGTTCCCCCTGTGGATATTATCTCGATTCCCATTTCGCTGAGTGCCTTCGCAAGGTCGGTTATTCCTCTCTTGTCTGACACACTGAGGAGCGCTCTTCTTATCTTCAAGTTTTCACCACCGCCCGAAAGCAGAAGGGGGAAATAAAGTTAACCGATGAGTATTCTTAAATCCCTGTTTGTATTGGAGGAACATGGTCAAAGAGGATATACAGATGCTTTACAGCAAGCTGAAGGAGGGAATAGATAAAAGGCTCTCTGAGTTCAGGAAGCTCTGGGAAAAAGGAGATGAAAGAGACATCTTTGCCGAGTTGGTCTTCTGCCTTCTCACACCCCAATCAAAGGCGAAGGTCTGCTGGGCAGCGGTGGAAAGGATGAAATGGGACATACTTCTCAATGGAACGGAACAGGAGATAACCGAATGTCTCATTGGTGTGCGGTTCAAATACACAAAGGCAAAAAGGATTGTTGAACTCAGAGAAAGGTTCGTGAAAGATGGGGAGGCCAGGATAAGGCATATTTTCGAGGGTTTTAAAATCCCTGAAGAGGCAAGGGAATGGCTTGTTAAGAACATCAACGGTTATGGTTACAAAGAGGCAAGCCACTTTCTGAGAAATATCGGTCTCGGAGAAAATCTGGCGATCCTCGACCGGCATATTCTGAGGAATCTGGAAGGGGCGGAGGTAATTGAGAGAATGCCCAAAACCCTAACAAAAAGAAAGTATCTTGAGATTGAGGAACGGATGAGAGAGTTCTCGAAAAAGATTGGCGTCCCGATGGGTGCCCTCGACCTGATATTCTGGTATGTGGGAACAGATGAGATATTCAAATGAAATCCGGGTCTAAGGGTCTGTTAAGGCGGACATCTCGCACATATGGAACTGAACAGGGCGGTGCTCAGATATCTGTCACCCCGGTCCGGCAGAATCGCAACGATATTGCCTGATTCCATTCTTTCCGCCACTTTGAAAGCTCCGGCCACGGCGGCACCGCTCGACATTCCGACAAAGATCCCTTCCTTAGTGGCCAGCAATCTGGCCATTTCGAAAGCCTCTCCGTCGTCAACGGTTATTTTTCCGTCCAGGAGTGAAGGGTCATAAATGTCCGGAACAATGGATTCGTTCATGTTCTTAAGCCCTTGGATTTTATGGCCTATGGGAGGCTCAACACCGATGATTTTTATCTCCGGCATCTTCTCCTTAAGGTATCTTCCAGCACCCATCAACGTTCCAGTGGTGCCCATACCGGCAACAAAGACATCGACATCCCCGCCCGTCTGACGGAATATCTCGGGCCCTGTCGTTTCGTAATGGGCCAGCACATTGTTTTCGTTCCGGAACTGGTCTGGCATATAGTACCTGTCCGACTCTTCCGACACGAGTTCGCGCGCTCTTTTTATGGCACCGTCGGTACCCTCCTCCGGGGGTGTGAGAACAATTTCGGCTCCAAAAGCCTTGAGAATAAGGCGCCTTTCAACGCTCACGCATTCGGGCATGAACAGCTTTACACGGTATCCTTTTGCCGCTCCGATCATAGCCAGTGCGATTCCCGTGTTCCCCGAGGTGGGTTCGACTATTATTTTCTCTTTCGTGAGTTCCCCCGACTCTTCGGCCTTTTTTATCATATAGTAAGCGGGCCGGTCTTTTACAGAGCCGCCGGGATTGCATCCTTCGAGCTTTCCGAAGATTCTGACTTTCGGCCTTTTTTCATTCAGATTGGTGATTTCTACGAGCGGTGTGTTTCCGATTGCAGACAGTATGCTCATTTGGTTTGCCTCCGGATATTTCGTTGTCCGTCTCCACCGCATTCAGGAGGAGTTTTTAACCTTATCCTCTCCGCAACACATGGGGATTTCTTCCAGATACCACACGCTTTCCCCGTCATATTCCATTAGCGCCGGCCTTATCTCCACGCCCTTCTCCACGGCCTTTCTGTAATCCTCCGCAAAATTACAGGTTTCATATCTAATATATGAAATAATTATATAATAGCCATTAGTACTTTTTTCCTTTAGCTATCAAAGATTGATTTCTTGCGTATAAATAAGCACCTAGCAACGTACTGGATAAACGATATTTAGTAGTTATCCCCTCCTTTTCTAGGACGCCCACTTTTAAAAGGTGTTTTACTATTCTTCTTATAATCTTTTCTTCTACTCCAGTTTTTTCAACAAGTTCTTTTATTGAAATAGAGTCATTTGGTTTTTCCGAATAAATCTGTGTAATTTTTTTGTATAGACTATGTTGTTTTTCCAGCTCTTCCAATCTTGAAAAATATTTCTGACCTATTATTGTCAATGATCCAACATGCTCTTCACTATCTACCATGCTCTCTAGTACTTCTTTTTTCCCCACAGTCTGTCCACGAAATCTCTCAAACACAACCTGACATAACTCCTGCAACATTCCAGGAGTTCCTTGGGACAACTTTATAAGAAATTCTTTTGCTTCTGGTGTAAATTCAGTTTTCGGCCTTCCTTTAGAAAGGGCCCTATTAATCAACTCCAATCCTTCTTCATCCTTAAATTTTTTTAATTTTATTAAAATAAATGACCTTATAAATCCGCTATGTGACTCTTCGCAGTTTTTTCTACCTTGTGGTGTAGCAGTCATTATGACCATAACATTTTTCTTCTTATTTATATCTAATTCTTCAATAGTATTTTTTATAAGCCTCCCAAAATCTTCATTCTCCACTACTGCATCAGTTTCGTCAAGCATTAAAACTATAAATTTATATTTTTCATTAAGAGAGTCTACTATAACATATAATGCTTTACTAAAAGATGTTTGAATGTCTAATTCAGCTGTTTTATCTATATCTATTCTACCGCCGGTACCGAAGACCTTCACTTCGAGACCTCTAATTCCTTTTATCTTATCTCTTAGTCTAGTTGTCCAATCTATTTTTTCATTAAAAGCATCTACAATTTTCCCACAAGCATTTATAGTGCTTTTACAATCACCTAATTTTACATAGAGAAATAAAATATTATTATTTTCGTATTTAGAGTCCGAAGAAATTTTATACTGTATATATTTTAATATAGACGACTTCCCAATTGCTCGCTCACCTTCAATAAAGATGTGTGCTGTATTGCCTGTTGTCAAGATACCAAATTGCCTTTCTATCCGTGCCATTTCAGCTTTCCTGCCTGCAAAAAATTTGGGTTCTACAGGCATAGTTGTAAATGGATTTATCAGATTCTCGAATTCCATATGGGAATAAATGTCATAATTATTTTAAAGTTTTCGGTTCTATTTCTAATTCGTTGCAGATTCTATTGCAACAGAATGAAAAGACAATGAGCAGAATGAACAAAAAAAGTTTCTTAGAGAAAGTTTATAATGCTGTTTTATCATGACTTATTGGTAGCATGTTAGAAAAAGACATCGAAAATCTAATTGCTCAGCATCCAGATGGGTTTTTCCCAAATGAAGGTTTCAGGTTAATTGCCCAGCAATATACTATCGAAGGAAGGAGGGTTGATATTTTATTTGAAGACAAACACCATAGAAAAATTATTGTGGAAGTTAAAAGGGGTATTTTGAGCAGAGAAGCCTCGGGCCAAGTGGTCGAATACTATGGTCTTTTGAAAAGCAGAAATAAGGATGAAATCTATGAGATGATACTTTGTGCCAATGTTATACCAAAAGAAAGAAGGATATTTCTAGAAAATATAGGAATAGAATGCAAAGAAATTGGAATTTCATTCATTACAGAGATAGCTAAAAAATATGATTATGTATTTATTGATGAGCGTCCTTCTTATAGAAGCAAATCAAAAGAAATTTCTGAAATTTCAACAGACACGCGAACAAAAACAGATGAAATATCGATCTGGATATTTCAAGCAAATCCGAGGAGATATGACATCCTTAACGCTCTTTCTGATGAAGAAGTAGGAAATACAATTCATTGGCTTGTAAATCAACACAGAAAAAAGATTAAGAAAGGACATCTTGCACTTCTTTGGCTTTCTGGAAAAGAGGCGGGCATCTATGCCATAGCCAGAATCGAAACAAATCCTACTTTTATGAAAGAAAATCCAGCGGAAAAAAGATATTGGCTCGGTGATCCAAAAGAAGAGGCAGTAAGGGTCCGCCTTACAATCATAAGGAAAATGATAAACTACCCTATTATGAAAAAAGACCTCATTAACCTTAAAGGATTAGAAAACCTGTCTATTTTTAGATATAGCCAAGGTACAAATTTCCCTGTAAATGACCATGAATGGAATCTGATTTCCAATTTACTTTAAAAACTGTCGCACATCCTTATCTCCCCCTTCCACCACACGGTTTCCCCGTCATATTCCATTAGCGCCGGCCTTATCTCCACGCCCTTTTCTACAGCCTTTACGAATGTTTCCGCGAACTTCGGGTCGGTTCTTTCATTGGGGGCGAAGCATCTGCTATCGGCTCTGAAAACGAGCACCAGAAGCATGGCATCCTTTCCCTTTTCCACCATATTTATCAGGGTCTCCAGATGCCTTCTGCCTCTTTCGGTGGGTGCATCGGGAAAAAGAGCCACGCCGTTTTCCGTGAGCGTGCATCCCTTCACCTCCACGCCCGCAATCTTTCCGTTCTTTTTCACGATGAAATCCAGCCTGCTATGGCCCACCTTAACCTCGGGAATTATCTCAGCATCAGGAAAGAGCATGTGCATCATCCTCTCGGAAATCTTTCTGTGGTATCCGGAGTTGGTGAAGACCCATTTTCCATCGTGATTTGAGGCAATCAGGTCCCATTTCGTCTTTCTGCTGGTATTCTCAGCTCTTTTAATCAGAACCCTGTTTTCATGATAAAGAAGCTCCTCAAGCCTTCCCGGATCATGCACATGCACCATTTCTTTTTTACCGTCTATCTCGACGATTCCCGTGAAGCGATTGGGTCTGGATAGAAAAATCCCCTCCCTGTCCCATTTTACATCAAGGACCCTTATTTTATCCTTTCCATGAGTATGGCGGGGCAAAGGTCCATCACACCCTCTATATTTGAGATTTTCTCGGAGATTATCCTGCTCAGTTCTCCTGTGTTTCGAGCCCACATCTCCGCCATTATCATGTGATCGCCGGTGGAGGTATATACCCATTTCACACAATCTAGTTTGGACAGTTCCCTGGCTGCGCTCAGAAAGTGTTTGGGTTCGGCATCCATCCCGAGAAGGACAACGGTTCCGTAGCCCAATTTTTTCGGGTCCACTTCAATTGTATATCTCTGTATGACCCCATCCTTCTCAAGTTTCTCTATCCTCTTTCTGACGGTTCCTTCCGAGATATTCAGTCTGTTGGCTATTTCCGTGTAAGATATCCTTGCATTTTCCAGAAGCATTTCCAGTATCCTAGTATCCTTTTCGTCCATGTTTCTCACAACAATATCTACGAATATCGTATTCCTTAATAAACTTTTTCTACAAATTTGATACGAAATCCTTAAATAGTGTTTACTAATTCTTCAACCACAAAGGTGATAAGAATGAAAAAGTACAGATGCAGAGTGTGCGGATATGTGTACGATCCCGAAAAAGGGGATTCACGCAGTGGAATAAAAGCAGGGACGAGTTTCGAGGAACTTCCCGATGATTGGGTGTGCCCGGTATGCGGAGTGGGCAAGGATATGTTCGAGGCCGTGTGAGGCGATATCATGGCTGTAAGAGAGATCAAACAGGGAATATACTCCGTAGGGGCCATCGACTGGGACAGGACTCTGTTCGATGAACTCATACCTCTGCCGGAGGGGACCAGCTACAATTCATATCTGATAAAAGGAAGAGAAAAAACAGCGCTCATCGATACCGTGGATCCGACGAAAACCGACATACTGCTGGAGAATCTGGAGGAACTTGGCATAACCCATCTGGACTACGTCATCTCCAACCATGCGGAGCAGGACCATTCCGGAGCGATACCGGCCGTTCTGGAGAAATATCCGGAAGCAAAGGTTGTTACGAGCGCTAAATGCATGGAATTCCTAATGGATCTCCTGGGAGTTCCGGATGAAAGGTTCATCGTCATCGGCGACGGAGACGAGATGTCGCTCGGTGACAGAACATTGAAATTCATTCTAACGCCGTGGGTGCACTGGCCGGAGACCATGGTCACTTATCTGGTCGAAGACAAAATCCTGTTCACATGCGATTTCTTCGGCTCACATCTGGCCACGAGCGACCTATATGCAAGCGGAAATTATGAGGTCTATACCGGAGCGAAGCGCTACTATGCGGAGATAATGATGCCTTTCAGGACCATGGTAAGGAAGAATGTGGAGAAAGTGGAATCCTTAGATATAGACATAATAGCACCAAGCCACGGACCCATGTACAGGGATTCCAAGTTCATCATGGATGCTTACAAGGATTGGACATCCGACGAGGTGGCGAATGAGGTGATAATAGCCTATGTTTCCATGCACGGAAGCACGAAAAAGGCCGCCGAACATCTGGCGGACGCATTGATGGAACGGGGAATGACCGTAAAGGTCTTCAACCTGAGCACGGCGGACATAGGTGAGATAGCCATCTCCCTGGTGGATGCCGCCACACTTGTTCTGGCAGCCCCGACGGTTCTGGGCGGCATACACCCGTCCGCCATATATGCGGCCTATCTCGTCAATGCACTGAGACCTAAACTTAAGCAAATAGGCATAATGACTTCATATGGCTGGGGCGGTATGGCGATTCAGCATGTACAGAATTGCGTAACAGTAATAAAGCCCGAGATCATGGAACCATTACTGATAAAGGGACGTCCCGGAAAGGACGACCTCGAAAGAATAGATTCGCTTGCAGATGAGATAGTTAAAAGGCATGAAACCCTGAAAATACACAGGAGGTAGAAAAATGGAGATAAGAACAGGAGACTGGAAAGGAGAGAAGCATGTGCCCGTTATAGATGTGGAGAAGAGGGAAAAAGGATACCATGTGACAGTTCACGTTGGTAAAGAGGTCCCTCATCCTAATACACCGGAGCACCATATAGCATGGATAGAACTATATTTCAGGCCCGAGGGCAGAGAATTCCCGATAATGGTCGGGAGAGCGGCCTTCATGGCCCACGGAGACATAGCAACGAATCCAAGGGCGGAGTTCTGTCTGAAGACCGATATGAGAGGAAGGCTCACGGCCCTATCGTACTGCAACATACACGGGTTGTGGGAATCCGATAAGGAATTGAACTAAGGAGGTGAAAGGATGAAAGATAGTTCAGCAACAACCTCCTGTTCAAAAATAAATGTAAAGAGGTGAAAAAATGGGAACTAAAGGAAGAGAGATAGTAGGAAAAAGAGCGGATGAAGTGATAGAGCTCCTCAACAGAGCGCTGGCAGACGAGTGGCTGGCATATTATCAGTACTGGATAGGCTCCAAGATAGTTGTCGGCCCGATGAAAGGAGAGGTGATGACCGAACTGACGGAGCATGCGGCCGATGAACTGAGACATGCGGAGCTTCTCGTGGCCAGGATAATACAGCTGGGCGGAACTCCGATACTAGACCCGGAGGAATGGAAGAAACTTACGAATTGCGGATATGACGCCCCGAGCGATCCCTTTGTTAGGAAGATACTGGACCAGAACATAAAAGGCGAGCAGTGCGCAATAGGCACATATCAGAAGATGATGGAAGTTACGAAGGACATAGACCCGATAACCTATGAAATGGCACTGGAAATAATGAGAGACGAGGTAGAGCATGAGGATGACCTTCAGGGACTGGTGGATGATCTGGAAAACATGAAGTTTCTTCGTTAAGTAGGTGAGACGATGAGAAAGATGACAGAGAAATCCTTGCAGGACTCATTCGCAGGAGAGAGCATGGCACACATGAAGTATCTGATATTTGCCGAACAGGCCGAGAAGGAAGGCATGCCCGGTATGGCAAGACTTTTCAGGGCGATAGCATATGCCGAATATGTTCATGCAAAGAACCACGCCAGAAACCTCGGATACATAGGCAGAACCGTGGACAACATACAGGCAGGTATTGACGGAGAGACATTCGAGATAGAGGAGATGTATCCGGCATACATGGCCATAGCGGAGCTACAGGACGAGAAAGGAGCGCAGCAGTCCATAAGATATGCGGAAGAAGCCGAGAAAATACATGCGGACATGTATTCCCAGGCCAAAGAGAAAGCAGAGAAAGAAAGCGACTTCGATGCGGACGAAATCTATGTCTGTCCGGTATGCGGTTACACTCATATAGGAAAACCTCCCGAAAAATGCCCTGTATGCGGTGTCCCCTCCGACAAGTTCGAAAGGTTCTGAGGTGATGTCATGATAGACACGGAAATAGAGGAGGAGATAAACAGGCAGATAAATGAGGAGATGTACTCAGCCTATCTGTATCTGTCAATGTCGGCCCATTTCGAGTCTCTGGGTCTGAAAGGCTTCGCCAACTGGATGTATGTCCAGTATCAGGAGGAGATGGACCACGCCATGAAGTTCTACAGATACCTGCATGAAAGAGGCGGTAAGGTCAGACTTTATGCCTTAAAAGAACCTCCCCACGAGTGGAAATCTCCGTTGCATGCCTTTGAGGAGACCCTTAAACACGAGAGACACATAACGGAGCGTATAAACTTCCTGGTTGACCTGGCCGAGAGAAAGAAGGACAGGGCCACTTTCAACATGCTGCAGTGGTACATAGACGAGCAGGTTGAGGAGGAGGCCAACGATGAGGAGATAATAGCACGTTTGAAGCTAATAGGCGAAAGCGCTCAGGGACTTCTTATGCTTGATAGCGAACTAGGGCAGAGGGTCTATGTACCTCTGGTTCAGGAGGGAAAGTGATGATTTCCATCGGCCAGGAGATCCCGGATATGGAGACAGAGGCCTATCACAAGGAGGAGATAAGGAAGGTGAAGTTCATGGCAATCCACGACAACAGCATAGGCAGGAGCGCAAAAGAGATCCTGAGAATGCTCCAGGCATCGAAATTCGTCGAAGAACACCCCGGTCAGGTCTGCCCAGCAAGCTGGGAACCCGGGGAAAATACACTGACAGTGAGCGTAGACCTGATAGGCAAAATATAATGCGTGAAAAAAATGAATGAAAAAAAGGAGACACAGATGAAAAACATAAGAAAGATCATGGGAAACGCCATAAAGGGCGAGATGGAAACGGAGAACTTGTATAGCGAACTCTCCGACATCACCGACAGCATATTCCTGAGAGAGAGGTTCAGATTCCTGGCCAGAGAAGGTGAAGAGCAGCGAAAGCTCCTGGAAAAGCTCTCAATGGAGATATTCGGAGAGGAGATAGAGATTCCGGAAAATAGCAGCCTTCATTTGCCGAGCATAAAACTCCGCATGAAGAACGGAACCCTTCCTCTGGAGGAGCTTCTGGATGTCCTTAACAAGGCCAAGGATTCAGAAAAAGAGGCCCATGACGTGTATATCTCCATGAGCAAGTTCTTCGAGGACAGATCGCCGGAAAGAAGATTGTTGGAGTATCTGGCATTTCTCAAAATGGACTACTACTACATTCTGGACAGGAAAATGATGAGACTAAGGGAGTTCGGAGTAGTGTAGGAGGAATGAAAATGAACATAGAAAAATATGAGCTGGATGAACTCCTCCTTGCCGCCATAAAGAGCGAGGTCGAGGCGGAGGAGGTGTATATGAAACTCGCTGAGCGAGTCAAAAACCCATTTCTCAAGGGAAGACTTGAATTTCTGGCGGATGAGGAAAAAAAGCATAAGAGATTCCTTGAAAAGGTATTCAAGGAGACATTTCCCACCAAGAACATAGTTCTTCCGAGATCGAGCAATGTGCCACTACCCTCCGTTAGACTCCACGGTGAGACAGGAGCAATGAGGGACGTTATAGTGATACTGGAAGAGGCCATGAAAGCGGAAAAAGCCGCACATGAATTCTACGACCACCTGAAAACGAGGTTCGGGGACGATAAGACGCGAAGGGCCTTACATTACCTGGCACTAATGGAGCTGGATCATTATAGGATACTGCAGATGGAAAGAGACGAAATAGGAGAAGTCGAGAACGTGATGGAGGATATGGGATATATGAATCTGGATGGAGTGTATTGAGGTGATTATGATGGACATAAAAAAATTCGGAATGGAGGAATTGCTGCTGGCAGCCATAAAGAGCGAGGTCGAAAGCGAAAGGACATACACGAAAGTCGCAGAGCGGGTGAAGAACGCATTCCTGAAAGAAAGGCTCCGGTTCCTGGCGAATGAGGAGATGAAACACAGACAGTTCCTGGAATTCCTGTACCGAAAGAAGATCGGCGACGGGAAGATAGTGCTGCCGGAAAAAAGCAGAGTCCCTCTGCCAGAGATAGAGATAGGGGACGAGAACGACCCGATAAGCCTTGTTCTGGAGAGCGCTATGAAGGCAGAGAAGGCAGCCGAGGAATTTTACAACGCACTTTCGGAGAGGTTCGAAGAAGAGGACATACGAAAGATGCTTAAGGTCTTCGCCAACATGGAATACGGACACTACAAGATACTGGAATCCGAGTATGAGAATGCGAAGGTCTTCGAAGAATACGACACGGTATGGCCCATGATGCATGTGGGCCCTTAAGGAGGTGAAATAATGGAAGATAAGAAAGAACTTGTCCTGGAGACCATGAAAAAGGCAGGAAAGCCCGTGAGGCCCGGAGATGTTGCAAAGGCCACGGGGCTGGATAGCAAAGAGGTCTCGAAGATAATAGCGGTGCTTAAAAAGGAAGGAAAGGTCGAATCACCGAAGAGATGCTATTATGCGCCAAAATAGCGGAACATCGATGTGCAGGCATGCTTTTCTCGCCTTTACGGTACGGCTGGCCGAGATGCGTGTAGGTGGGACGGACGAAAGGTCGAACAGATACCAAGATGAAAGGGGAGTGATAAATTGCACGATAATTGCGTGTCCATAGTTCTGGGCGGCGAGGCGGGCCAGGGTATAAAGACCGTCGAAGGGATGGTCGTCAGAGCGCTCAAACTTTCAGGATATCATGTCTACGCCACGGAAGAATATATGTCAAGGGTCAGAGGCGGCATAAACATAACCGAAATAATGGTATCTTCCAGACGCATAAGATCATTCTCTTCAAGAATCGACATATTGATACCCTTCCACAAGGGGGTCGTTTCGTGGGTCAGAGACCGGATATCGCGCAATACAGTGGTAATTGGAGACAGTAAGGATACGGAAGAAGACAAATTCGGAGAGATGATGGCAGTGAGAATCCCTCTCATAGACATCGCCAAGAAGGCCGGGAGCGCTCTATATCTAAACACCGTGGTTGCAGGTCTTATTCTGGGCCTCTTTGAAGGAAATGTGGATATTTTGAAAGAGCATGTATCGCGGCGTTTCATGTCAAAGGGAAGTTCCGTGGTAAACGGAAACCTCACAGCATTGGATAAAGGATACGAATTGGGAAAGGAGTTGAGGGGCAAAGGAGTGGTACCTGAGATGGAGAGAGATATGGCGATTGCTAACGAGATTATTCTGGGTGGTACGGAGGCCGTAGCCCTCGGGGCATTTTCCGGAGGTATGAACTTCCTGAGTTTCTACCCAATGTCTCCAGCGACAGGTGTGGCGGTCTTCTCTGCCAAATACTCTGAAGAGCTGGATATACTGGTGGAACAGACCGAGGATGAGATAGCGGCGGTCAATATGGCCATAGGAGCATGGTATGCCGGAAGCAGAGCCATGGTTACGACCTCGGGCGGCGGGTTTTCCCTGATGTGTGAGGCCATAAGCCTTGCAGGCATGGCCGAGATACCTCTGGTGATACATCTTGCACAGAGGCCCGGACCTGCCACGGGACTTCCGACGAGAACCATGCAGGGGGACCTCGATATGGCATTGCATGCAGGTCACGGAGAGTTTCCCAGGATAATACTGGCGCCCGGGAGCATAGAGCAGGCCTTCCATCTAACCGCGGAGGCCTTCGATATCGCAGAGCGCTTCCAGACGCCTGTCATAATACTTACTGACCAGTATCTCATGGATATCTATTACAATGTATCCGACATCGATGTTAAAAAGGTGAATGTGAAGCGATACATTATGAGGACCAAAAAGGACTACAGGCGTTATATCCTGACCAAGGACGGAATATCGCCGAGAGCCATACCGGGAAACGGAAAAGGAGTGGTTGTGGCAAACGGTAACGAACACGATGAGTGGGGAGATATATCCGAAGATGAGGAGATGAGCAGGAAAATGCAGGAAAAAAGAGCGATCAGAAAGATGGACACCGTACGCAAACATGCCAGAATGCCGGAAATGATCGGCAACAGAAAGTCTGATACCGTGGTGATCAGCTGGGGTTCCACATACCATGCGGTGAAGGAAGCCATCGAAAGGCTGGAAAGCGATATCCTGTTCATGCATTTCTCGTGGATCCACCCTCTTCCGACGGACATCAGAGAGATACTGGATGGCAAAACCCTGATTTCAGTGGAACAGAACGTGAGCGGTCAGTTCGCGAGGTTGCTTTCAAGCGAAACCGGGATTGATGTGGGACAGAAAGTATTGAAATACAGTGGCAGACCCTTTTCCGCAGAGGAAATCCACGATGTATTGAAGACAATAACGGAGGGGGAAGATGGAAGATAGGTTCGAACCCGGGAGACCCGGCTCATCGGATATCGCATGGTGTCCTGGATGTGGAAACTTCGGGATAAGGAACATCCTCAAGAAGACCTTTTCAGAGTTGGGATTGGAACCCCATGAAATTGTAATAATAAGTGGCATAGGGCAGGCTGCAAAGATGCCCCATTACATAAAGACAAACGCCTTTCACAGCCTCCATGGAAGGGCAATTCCCATAGCAACCGGAGTAAAGGCCACCAATCCGGAACTTATCGTTATAGCCGAAGGTGGGGATGGAGACATCTACTCCGAGGGCGGAAATCACCTCATTCATGCGATAAGGAGGAATCCGGACATCACGGTACTTGTCCATGACAACCAGATATATGGCCTTACGAAGGGGCAGGCATCTCCCACAACCTCTCCGGGCATGAAGACTCCCACACAGCCGTGGGGTGTGTTCGAAACGGCTCTTAACCCGATATCTCTGGCAGTGGCATTGGACGCCTCTTTTGTAGCCAGAGTATATATGGGAGATATGGACAGGTCTGTTGAGATAATAAAAAGAGCCATTATGCACAAAGGGCTATCCGTTGTGGACATCCTGCATCCGTGTGTTATATTCAATAGAATTAATACATATGGATGGTACAGAGAACATACATACTGGATGGATGACCACGACCCCTATGACAGAATTAAAAGTTTCGAGAGGGCGATAGAGACGGAGCCCCTGCCTTTGGGAGTATTTTATGTGCACCATAAACCCACATTCGAGGAGCAGGTGAGCGCATATTCCAAGGATAGTAGGCCGCTTTATAGGAGGTCCCCTGATATCGAGAAGATTATGAATATAATGAAGGAGATGAGGTGAAAAAATGGTGGAAATAAAGGATGAAATAGAGGATTTCGTGCTGAAGGACCAGTATGGAAAGGAATTCAGGCTGTCGGATTACAGGGGAAGGAGGGTATTGCTTTCCTTCCATCCTCTCGCATGGACACCAGTCTGTGCCGAACAGATGAAAGGGCTTGAAGAGAACCATGTAAGACTGGAGGAATTGAACGCTGTTCCCGTGGGAATAAGCGTGGATTCCACATTTTCAAAGAAGGCGTGGGCAGAATCCCTTGGAATCCATAAAACAAGGCTGCTCTCGGATTTCTGGCCCCATGGAGGACTTGCGAAAAAACTGGGGATATTCAGGGAAAACGATGGATTTTCAGAAAGAGCGAACATAATCATCGATGAGGAGGGAAAGGTGATTTTCACGAAGGTATATCCCATATCCCATGTTCCTGATATGGAGGAAATAATCGCTTTTCTGGAAGGAAGAAGGGGATATTATGGAAAAACATGATATGGATATGAAGAAAGAGCACAGCCATCATCATGAGGGACATGAACACATGGAACACGGAGCACATGGAATTTCACATGGAAATGCACAGCACAACCATGGCGAGCAGATGGAACACGGGAAACATAACGAGCACGGTGGACATGAGGGGGGAGCGCATAAGGGCCATGGAGACCACCATAAGCACATGGTCGAGGATTTCAGAAAGAGGTTCTGGGTCTCATTGATACTCACCGTCCCGATTCTTATCCTTTCTCCTCTGATACAGGAACTTCTAGGCATTTCCGGCGCCATAGATTTTCCGGGAGATCTATATGTTCTCTTTATTCTGGCCTCTGTTGTCTATATCTATGGTGGATATCCATTTCTGAAGGGTTTTTATACGGAGATGACGGGCAAAAAGCCCGGTATGATGACCCTGATTGCGGTAGCGATAAGCACAGCCTATATCTACAGTGCGGTGGTTGTTTTCGGAGTAAAGGGCAAGATATTCTTCTGGGAGCTGGCAACGCTGATAGACATCATGCTTCTAGGCCACTGGATAGAGATGAAGTCGGTCATGGGGGCTTCCAGAGCCCTGGAGGAACTCGCCAGATTGATGCCATCCGAGGCTCATAGGATAATGCCAGACGGTTCGCTTATGGATGTCCCTCTAGAAAATCTGCGCCCTGGAGATCTCGTACTGGTGAAACCCGGAGAGAAGATACCTGCGGACGGCATCGTAATAAAGGGAGAGACTTCGGTCAACGAGTCCATGCTGACCGGTGAGAGCAAACCTGTGTTCAAAGGAAAAGGTAATACGGTAATAGGCGGCTCTATAAATGGAGAGGGCGCCATAACGGTGAAAATAGAGAAGACCGGCAAAGATTCTTTCCTGTCTCAGGTCATAGAACTTGTCAGAGAGGCACAGGAAAGCAAGTCGAAGACGCAGGACCTGGCCAACCGTGCAGCCGTATGGCTAACGATAATAGCGCTCTCCGGCGGTGCGATAACATTCTTCGTATGGAACGTACTTGTCGGAAAGGATGTGGCTTTCGCTCTTGAAAGGACTGTCACGGTCATGGTGATAACCTGCCCCCATGCTCTGGGTCTGGCAGTCCCGCTCGTGGTTGCGGTTTCAACGGCAATATCCGCCACAAACGGGCTTCTGATACGGGACAGAGCGGCATTCGAAAGAGCGAGGAATCTGCAGGCAATAGTCTTCGATAAGACAGGAACGCTGACAAAGGGGGAGTTCGGAGTCACCGATGTGATACTTCTTTCCGAGGATATCGACGAGAAAGAGCTCCTGAGATATGCGGCCTCCGTGGAGAGCCACTCGGAACACCCGATTGCCAAGGCCATAGCCAAGACATCTGACAGAAAGGAGGTTACGGAGTTCAGGGCGATTCCAGGCAAAGGAGCCGAGGGAATGGTGAAAGGAAGGCACATCATGGTCGTAAGCCCTGGCTATCTGAGGGAAAAGAACATAAACATAGATGATGAGCGGATAAAAAAGGTATCTTCCCAGGGTAAAACCGTGGTGTTTGTGCTGGTGGATGGAGAACTCAAAGGAGCCATAGCTCTTGCAGATATAATAAGGCCGGAATCGAAGGAGGCAGTGAGAAGGCTCAAAGAGATGGGGATAAAATGCATGATGCTCACCGGCGATAACGAACAGGTGGCGGCATGGGTTTCAAAAGAAATCGGTCTGGACAAGTACTTCGCAGAGGTCCTTCCCCATGAGAAATCCAGAAAAATCAAGGAAATACAGGAAGAGGGTCTCATAGTTGCGATGACAGGGGACGGCGTCAACGATGCTCCCGCTCTGGTACAGGCAGATGTGGGAATTGCCATAGGTGCAGGCACCGATGTTGCAGTGGAGTCGGCGGATATAGTCCTTGTAAGAAGTGACCCCAGGGATGTCGTGGCGATTCTCGGACTCGCACGTGCCACATACAGGAAGATGGTTCAGAACCTGTTATGGGCCACCGGATACAATGCCTTCGCCATACCTCTGGCAGCCGGAGTTCTCTATTCGGAAGGCATCCTTCTGAGCCCGGCAGCCGGAGCGGTTCTGATGTCAATGAGCACGGTGATAGTTGCTGTGAATGCAAAGTTCCTGAAGGTCACCAGATGAGGCGGTCGAGGGCCCTAACCAATGAAAGAACGAAGAGGTAAACACCGATAACCGACATGCTCAGGGCAACGATTACAAAAATAATGGTTCCCATCCCCACGGCCATCTTTAGAGCGCTCGCCAGGAGGAAAACGGTGACGAGCGCCAGGGCAAATCTTCTGTTGATTTTCGGAAGACGCTCCTCCTTTTTCCCCTCATTTAAAGATGTCCGGAGATTTTTGTACAGCATTGAAAACAGCACGAGATATATGGCCAATGTTAGAATCTGTGTACCGGCTCCGGGAAAATAGCGGGAATTCATGTAGGAACCGAAGAGTATGTATATGAACACCAGAAGCGCCGCTACAATGACCATTTCTCCTTTTTTCGGGAGAAGGTCAGCCATTCCATACCGGTCTCCATGCAGAACGTACTTCCAGAGATATATCGCTGAAATTATGACGGCCATACCTGAGATCTCGGCAACCAGTGTCACGGTCCATGGGGTAGGTGCCGCCCAGAGAAAGCCGAGGAAGAGCGCTCCAATTAGAAGGACCCTGCGAAATGCTCTCTCTGTGGATAGGAATTTTCTGAGCCTGTACGGTAGATATGAAAGAACGCTTCTAGAAGAGGTGAGAAGCACCTCTGACAGGGTTAGGGGTAAAATAAAGGAGATGAGCGGATGGAAAAAGAAAACCAGCAGGAGGAATGGAAGAATGTATATCCCTCCAATGGAGACGGTTCCATGCACCCATTCTGCGGATCCCCATATCGTCTTTGTTATATATGTTTCATACATCCCGAAAATCATTCCTGCTGGATAGAGGACATAGAACACAGGTCTGCCATATCTGAAAACAATTGAACCCAGAACAAGTATGTGAAAAAGATAGATTGGAAAAACGACGAGCCACCCCACGGGCGTGAAGAATGCAAAAGGCGTTGAACCCGATATGACCTCGGCGAAGAAGGTGGACACCATACCCAGGATTATCCAGAACAGAAGTTTCATTTTCAGAGGGTGACCATCATCGTTTTTTTCGCCTTTCATCGGAGATACAACAAAATGGTCCATATATCTTTTCCGAAAGGAAGTGCCCAAAATGATATATAGATTATATAAAAAAATAAAATGGTTTGTTATATCTGCTCGCGCTCTCCCGCATATGGAGGCAATTCTTCCTTCCGTCCTTTAAGATAGGCCACGAGAATCAATATGGCGCCGATTACCGCAAGCAGAATTCCGATATAGAAGATAGGTGGTGTCTTCGCTTGTTTGGAGATTTCATATGTGCCCTCGGAGGTTTTTTCGACCTCGATGAGTACATTGTCCCCAACGTTGCCTATGTCAATAGAAGACAAGATGGTCGGCCGATCCACGTTTTCCAGCTGATATGTATAAATATCCATCCCGAGCATCGATATCTGCCCTTCGTTGGTTATTTCTCCGGTTACCCACATCGAAGTTCCAACATCGGAATTTTCCAGCTCTGATGAGGCAGTCTTCCAGTCGGTCCCGGATGGCATCATAACGAACTGGACTAGCACCACAAAGACCAGACCCAGGATAAGAAGCACAGCACCTCCGGTCAAGATCTTTTTATTCATTGAGTCACCATATCTTGCAATACAATATACTATAAAAACTTATCTGCAATTTATCCAAATCCGGCATAACAGGTGATTTTCCGCAGACCAGATAAGGATGTGGATACACATATTTGACCTTTATGCTTTATATATGTCCATCGTGCCTCAGACATAGGCGATACTCATGTCGGAGCACATCCAGATTATTACAACAACCGAAAGCAAGGAAGATGCAGAGAAGATAGCTAGAGTGCTGATTGGTAAACGACTTGCCGCCTGCACCCAGATAATAGGCCCCATAAAGAGCGTTTACCGATGGAAAGGAGAGACTGTGGAAGCAGAGGAGTGGTTGTGTCTGATAAAGACGAGGAGCGAGCTATATGAACCAGTGGAGAAAGAGATTCTGGAAATTCACCCTTACGAGGTTCCTGAGATACTTGCCATGCCGATTTCGGCGGGCTATGTCCGATATTTGAGATGGGTAGATGAGAACACGGAGGTGTGATTTTGAGATGCTGCGATAGCATACTGGATGCCGTGGGAAACACCCCACTTGTAAAGCTTAACAGACTAGCAGATGGTGTTAGTGCCACTGTATTGGCCAAAATCGAATCTTTCAATCCGGGCGGCAGCATAAAGGACCGAATAGGCATCATGATGATAGAGGATGCCGAGAGAAAGGGTCTGCTTAAACCCGGCGGGACCATCGTCGAACCGACATCCGGCAACACCGGGGTAGGCATCGCTCTGGTTGCAGCCATAAAAGGATACAGGATGATATTCACCATGCCGGACAAGATGAGCGCGGAGAAGGAAATGCTTCTCAGAGCATACGGGGCAGAGGTGATAAGGTGTCCGACAGATGTGCCTCCAGAAGACCCGAGGAGCTATTACAAGGTGGCAGAAAGACTGGTGGATGAAATCCCGGGAGCATTCTCTCCGAACCAGTACTTCAACGAGAACAATCCCAGAGCACACTATGAAACAACAGGACCGGAGATATGGAGAGATACTGACGGAAAGATAACCCATTTTGTGGCCGGAGTCGGCACAGGCGGAACCATAACTGGAACAGGAAGATATCTGAAGGAGATGAATCCAGAGATAAAAGTCATAGGCGTGGACTCCGAGGGCTCCATATATTATCCAAGATTCCATGGGATCGAAGGAGATGTCCGCCCTTACAAGGTTGAGGGAATAGGAGAGGACTTCATACCCGAAACCGTGGACCTGAGCATAATAGATGATATGGTGGTGGTAAGCGACAGGGACGCATTCCTCATGACCAGAAGACTTGCAAGGGAGGAGGGGATACTCGCAGGAGGCTCTTCAGGTGCAGCGGTTCACGGTGCTCTCAGTATAGCCAGAGAACTGGATGAGGACTCCATAGTCGTGGTGATACTTCCGGATACCGGACGGAACTATCTGAGTAAGATATTCAACGACCAGTGGATGAAGGAGAACGGATATTTATGAACGGCCATATAGAGGAAGATAAGATAAAGGGCATATACAACAGGACGGCCAGAGAATATGCGGACCATGTAACTCCCTGCAAGATGTGTCAGTATATGATTCTGCTGCACGAACTGGACCTAAAAGGCGACGAAAAGGTACTTGAGCTGGGATCAGGGCCCGGTCAGCTTTCGATAGAAATCGCCAGAAGACTGGAAACGGGTACCGTAATCGGTCTCGATATATCCGAGAGCATGGTGCGAATAGCAACCGAAAATGCGGAAAGAGAGAAGATCGGTAATATCCGGTTTCTCGTAGGTCGAATAGAAGAGTTCGATGCTGGAGAGCGCAGTTTCGATGTATGTGTGAATTCATATCTCATACACTGGATAAGCGATGCGCATTCGTTTCTCAGGAGCATACACCGGGTTCTAAAGCTCGGCGGAAAGCTTGGTATAATTTCGCCCTCTAACGAGTGGTACAGGGAGATAAGGCAAGCATACCGGAAGGTGATGGCCAGGTACAGGGAACACCTCCCCAAACACATTCTGGAAGAGCCTGTGGGCATAAAGATATACACGGAAGAAGAGCTCCATGAGCTTCTTAACTCGGCGGGATTTCGGATATCCAAGTCCATAGCGTTCAGATTCAGGGAAGCTGTTCCGATAGAGGAATGTTTCAGAAGAATTGCCGCCAAAAGCGGTGAGGAGTATCTGTCATTTTTGCCCGAGGAAGTATCGGGGGAGATACGCAGGGAACTTATGGATGAGATAGTACAGGTTGCCGATAAACTTAATACGACCGAATCCGGTTACATAATAATAGCGAGCAGGTGTGAAGATGAAATTTGAAACCAGAGCCATACGTATCGGTGAGGAACCAGACATGGAGAATGGCAGCGGAGATGTGGTGATTCCGATACATCTGTCCACCACCTTTGCGAGGAGGAGCATCGAGAGATTGCCCAAGGGCTATGAGTACTCCAGGACCGGAAATCCGACAAGGCATGCCCTCGAAAGAAAGCTCGCATCTCTCGAGGATGCGAAATTCGGACTGGCTTTCTCATCCGGCATGGCGGCCGAGACCACGATACTTCTGGCTTTGCTCAAAAAGGGGGAGCATGTCATAGCCTTCGATGACCTCTATGGCGGAACGAAGAGGCTGTTCAGGACCTTCGGAAAGAGATTCGGCATTGAGTTCGAGTATGTGGATGCCAGATATGCCGAAAATGTTAGGTCAGCAATCAGGGAAAACACAAAACTGATATGGCTGGAGACTCCCACCAACCCATTGATGAAGATGTGCGACATAGGGGAGATATCCGAGATGGCCCATGAGAACGGAATAATCGTGGCGGTGGACAACACCTTTGCGACCCCATATTTTCAGAGACCTCTCGGGCTGGGAGCTGACATCGTCGTGCACAGCACTACCAAGTATATCAACGGTCACAGTGACTCGGTTGGAGGGGCGATAATGCTCTCCGATGAGGAAATTTACGAGGAACTGAAATTCCATCAGAACTCAAGCGGTGCCATACTCTCCCCTTTCGATAGCTATATGACGCTCAGAGGCATAAAAACCCTGGCATTGAGGATGAGGGAGCATGAGAGAAACGCGATGAGAATAGCGGGGTTTCTTGAATCTCATCCGAAGGTTAATAGGGTCTATTACCCGGGTCTCGACAGCCATCCCCAGCACGGACTGGCTAAGAAGCAGATGCATGGGTTTGGAGGCATGATATCCTTTGAGATCAACGGAACAGTCGAGGATGCCGTAAGATTCACGGAATCCCTGCAACTATTTTCACTGGCCGAGAGCCTCGGCGGTGTCGAGTCATTGATAGAGATACCTGCGCTGATGACGCATTCCTCAGTTCCTGAGGAGGAGAGAGAGCGGATTGGAATATCCGATACTCTGATAAGGATGTCCGTGGGGATAGAGAATGTTGAAGATTTAATAGAAGATATCGAGGGGGGTCTTAAAAGGCTCTGAAATATCTTGGGGTAGAAAAATGGAAGAAAAGAATGTGAAAAAAGCCGAACTCAAGATATCCGGCATGTCCTGCGCTACCTGTGCCGTAACGATAGAGAAATCCCTCTCGTCTCTGGAATGCATGAAAGTGGCGAAGGTGAATCTCGGCACGGAAACTGCGGTTGTGGAGTACGAGCCCGAAAAGGTGGACATGATCAAGCTGGAAGAGGCAGTGAAATCTGCAGGATACGATGTGGTGAACGAGAAAGCAACGGTGAAGATAGGCGGAATGACGTGCGCAAGTTGCGTCAGGACGATTGAAAATGCACTGAGAGCGCTGGACGGCGTGGCGGATGTGAACGTAAACCTCGGATCCGAGAAGGCATATGTGGAATTCAATCCGAAGATGACCGGTCTTTCGGATATAAAGGAGGCCATTGAGAGCGCGGGTTACACATATCTCGGTCTAGAAGGCGAGTAAGAGGATACTGAGAAGGAGATGAGGGATAAGGACCTGAAAAGCAAGCTGCACAGGATACTCATAGGCTTTGCTGTGGGCATTCCGATGATGCTGCTCACCTATGTTCCCCTCGAACCCCCTGTTCCTATGCCGTATCTGATGCTCATCGTATCTGCCCCCGTGTTTCTGTACCTGAGCTATCCGATATTTTCTGCAGGGTATCATGCCCTTAAGAACAGGAATCTCAGCATGGATGTGATGTACTCCATGGGAATCGGAGTGGCATTTGTCTCGAGCCTATTCGGTACCTTTGGCATCGTTCTCTCCGATGAGTTCCTTTTCTACGATACTGCGATACTGCTGGCAACATTTCTCATGATGGGGAGATATCTTGAGGCAAGGGCTAAAGGAAGGACATCCGAGGCCATAAAGAAGCTCATTGGCCTCCAGCCAAAAACAGCTATCGTGATAAGGGGCGGAAAAGAGACGGAGGTTCCGATAGAGTATGTCGGAACAGGTGACATAATACTCGTGAAACCCGGGGAGAGAATACCGGTGGATGGAGAGGTTGTGACGGGCGAGAGCTATGTGGACGAGTCCATGATAACCGGCGAGCCTATTCCCGTACTGAAAAAGACCGGCGATACGGTCATAGGCGGTACGGTGAACACCAACGGAGTTCTGAGATTCAGGGCCACGAAGGTGGGAAAGGACACGGTGCTGGCACAGATAATAAAACTGGTGGAAGAGGCGCAGGGCTCTAAGCCACAGGTCCAGAAGATTGCTGATAGGGCCGTGGCCTATTTCATTCCCGCAGTTCTCGCAATAGCGATACTATCCTTTGTTATATGGTATTTCATAATGGGTAACAGTCTTCTATTCTCCTTAACCACACTTATTTCCGTTCTGGTAATAGCCTGCCCCTGCGCTCTTGGTCTCGCAACACCCACAGCGGTGACCGTTGGCATAGGAAGGGGTGCTGAGCTTGGAATACTCATAAAGAACGGTGAGGCCCTCGAAATCTCGGAGAAGATCACAACTGTGGTATTCGATAAAACTGGAACGCTGACAGAGGGAAGGCCGGATGTGGTGGACATTGTGGCTATCAATATAAAAGAAGATGAGCTGCTCGGCATGGCTGCCAGCCTGGAGAAGAACTCGGAGCATCCTCTCGGGAAGGCGGTTGTGAAGAAAGCCATGGAAAAAGGAGCAATCCTTCGGGATGTCGCCGATTTCAGGGCACTGAGCGGAAAGGGAGTCGCCGGGAAGATTGATGGAAAAGAGGTTCTTGTCGGGAACAGGATGCTCTTCAGGGAAAAGGGGATAGAATACCCGGAAAGTATCCGCAGAGCCCTCCTGGGACTTGAAAGGGAGGGGAAGACCGTGGTAATGGTGGCTCTCGAGGGCAGGGTCGCAGGTCTGATAGCGATAGCCGACAGGATAAAGGGGAGCGCAAAGGATGCCGTGGAAGAGCTCAAACGCATGGGGATAAAGGTCGCCATGATAACCGGAGACAACAGAAGGACGGCGGAGGCGGTTGCGAGAAATCTCGGCATAGACAGGGTACTTGCGGAGGTTCTTCCGCAGGACAAGGCGAACGAGGTTAAAAAACTTCAGAAATCCGGTGAGATTGTCGCCTTTGTCGGGGATGGAATAAACGATGCTCCTGCAATGGCACAGGCGGATGTCGGCATAGCTCTGGGAAGCGGCACCGACATAGCCATGGAAAGCGGAGATATTGTCCTGATGAAAGATGATCTCATAGATGTCGTCGCAGGCATACAGCTCAGCAGGAAGGTCATGTCGAAGATAAAGTAGAACCTCTTCTGGGCATTCGCATACAACACCGCCCTGATTCCCGTGGCTGCCGGACTTCTTTACCCGATATACGGAATCACATTCAAACCCGAGCTTGCAGGTCTGGCGATGGCGATGAGCTCCGTCACCGTCGTGAGCC
>JAJRTH010000095.1 GCA_024278375.1 archaeon
AAGGAAGAAAAGAAGGAAGAGGAAGAGGAAGAAGAGGTCTCCGAGGAAGAGGCCGCAGCAGGACTCGGAGCGCTCTTCGGATAAAACTCCTCTCAAACCCATTTATTTTGTTTATTTCTGGAACATTCGAGGATGTTTTTGGTATATCCTAGGTGTGCAATTTAATCTTTGTTTGATTGAAGTTCCAAATATTTTGCATACGCAGAACATGAATTCTTAATAGGGCAATCCATATCAGGAGTAGCGCAGATACCTACTTCTCCACTAAGATATTCTTCAAGAGAAATGAGCTTTACGCCCATGAGCCCAGAAGATAGGAGAACACAAGGTAATCCAATACGCGACTCCTTGTCAAGGATATTAATAAAATGATTTCCAAACTCCAATAAGAAGGTCATAAGACCATCATAAATTTGTTCGATATGGGCCTCTATATTCAGTATGGATATCTCCGAGGGTGTATCTTTTCTTTCGCTTTTTGGTGTGTTAAAATAGCCATATTCAGAGCCATAAATTGTGATGAATCCTGATAAAAAGTGTGTGGATTCGTCTCTTATAGCACGAACTTCTGGATACCATTTTGTAAAATTATCTAGAATTTCAGAATACTTTGGATCTATTTCTGGATTTTCGCCAAATCTTTTTTTCTGCTTATTGAAATTTTGGGGCAGATCTTTTTTAGGATACAAGAAAGATACGACTCTACTTAGATTTTCGCATAAAGAATATATTGAATTTAGAAAAACCTCGTATTTTAATGCTAATAGAAGACACTCATTGCCCTCGCTATATCCTTTTTTCTTAGCATATTCAAATTCTTTAATGCAGTAAGGAATCTGTGATTTGACTTCTTTAAACAAGAATCCTACTGCTTTAATTTTGGATTCTATGGAGATAGTCCATCGAAAACCCTCGGGAATTCTCTTATCTCCCTTTAAAAACAGGAGAAATAGTTTGATTTTAGGCATATCTGGATTTTGCTGGTGTAGAATTAGATATTCTTCAGACATTCAATCACCCTTCATTAAATCATCTATTTCCTTTCCTACTGCATTAAAATCTATATTTGGCATCTTTTAAATCCATTTTTTAACAATTCTGCAAAGTTCTGGAAGAGCGTCTTCTTTCTTGGCCTTTTTAAGAAGTTTCTTCATATATTTCTCCATGTTTTCATCGGAGGTGTACTCCTTGAAATCCCTAAAATCAATGTCCAGACCAGAATAAATATATAGTAAATATCTAGAAAGAGCCCAAAAAATATAAGAGATAACTCCCATCTTAACTGCGCGTTTGTATCTTTTTTCTCTTTGAAAAAAGAGTCTTTTCTTGTCATAAACGATTGAAAGCTCAGAACATGCTAATGTCTGCTTTTCCAAATTATCTGACCAATAAATTTCTTTCTCTATTTTATTGAGTTCTTCCCATGCTTCAGTGGCATTTCCTGCTTCTTGAAGATACATAGGAAGTCTCAGTTTTTCTTCAATAAGAAGATATTTACCTTCTTTTTCGGCTTGAACGTAAGCTTTTCTTAAAAGTTCTATTGCGCTTTCTATGTCTCCTTGTTTCTTTTTCTTCGTCGCTATCCTCAATAGCTCATATGAACTTCTTTCCATCTATGCCCTCGCTACTATTTTTATCACATCTCCGTCCTTGAGTTCGTGGTCGTGGCCTATCACCCTTCCCGTTCTGGCATCTATGGCCCTTATGAAGTTATCCCCCAGGTCGGTGTGTACCTTGTAAGCGAGGTCCTTTGCCGTGCTGCCTTTCGGAAGAAGGTATGCATCCGGAAGAACATTGCCGTTGTGGTCAGTCCAGTGGGTTTCGTCCTCAACGGGATAAACGGTTATCAGGTCCAGAAGATTGAATGTTGCCTCCTCTATCACCCTCTGGACGCCTGTGGAACCGAACCTGTCGAGGAATTCCTTTATCGTTTCAAGCGCCTTTTTCTGAGCGCTGTTGAGAGCTTCCGGTTTGAGAATTCCGAACTCCGAGGCCCCGTATTCGTACTCTATAAGACCGGCTTTTGCCGCCCTGCGGAGCGCGAGTTCGTACTCCGCGGATGTGGGAACGATGATGTAATCCTTCAGTTCCGCCAGCCTTTTCAGGTCCTCCTCGGTAGCCATATCCGCCTTGTTGGCGGCGATTATCATTGGCTTGCTGACCTTCCTTATGGCCCTCGCCACCGTGAGAATCTCCTCCTCGCTCCATGTGGACGGTCTGTCCGGAAGTTCGAGCCCGGATATGGCACGGTGTATCTGTGCCTCCGATATTCCGAGACCGGTGAGCTTCTCGTGCAGCATTGTCTCGGGCTTCTTTCCCATTGTCTCCGCTGTCTTGGATATCCTTCGCCAGTTCGAGGACAGTATTCCGGCTATCCAGCAATCCATTTCGTCCTCCAGGAAGCGTATGTCCCCCATAGGGTCGTGCGTGCCTCTGTCCACCGGGTTTCCCTCGGCATCCGTGGAGCCGCTGGCATCTATCACATGGATGAGCGCCGATGCCTGTCTCAGATCATCGAGAAATTTGTTACCGAGACCTTTTCCCTCGTGGGCACCTGGGACCAGTCCCGCAACGTCTATCAGTTCTACGGGTATGAGCCGGGTACCGTTGCGACATATGGAATTTCTGGGGTTGCACTGTTTACCGAACTCGGTGTGCGGACACTTCGACCTGACATAAGCGACCCCTCTGTTCGGTTCTATGGTGGTGAAAGGATAGTTCGCAATCTGAGCGTCAGCGGTGGTTACGGCGGTGAAAAATGTCGATTTGCCCACATTCGGTTTTCCAACGACTCCGATTTCCATGAAAACGCATGGACGGCAGTATTAAAAGGTTTAGGGAATTTCGGCTCCGGGACAAAATTCCTTTTCACTCCTTCAGTATTATGACATAGGCACGCTTGCCTATGTATTCTTTTAGGAGCATCTATCTTCCCGCTGGGAGACTGCCAAGTTAAGAGATCCAGAAGTTGTAGAACAAGATGAATGATTCCGACCATGATTCCACAGTCCTTACTCTGGCATTTTCAGGGAATCTGTTCCGGAATCTTTTGGTTCTGGATTTCAGGACATTGAACCAACCCTCTATAGGACTTCGTTCGGAGAATGTCCTGTGAACCCATTGAAAGCCGAATCTTTCCATGGCCCATGGGTACCATGGGCCTCTGTCCACACATACCAGAGCTCTGGTCTCGTCCTTTTTCCTCCTTCTCACGAAAAGTTTTTCACCTCCCCCCCAACCATTCCCACCGATTGCCCTATCATAGTGCGCCCGTACTAGCGCTCTTCGCCATCTCTGGGACGGGTTTTAATCTTATAAATGTTATGTTGGCAGTCTCTGCCTCAAGAGACGATACTTTTAAGTAAATGGAGGATGATAGAATATGGGAATACAATGAAAGCAATTGCAATTGCTATGATTGCCCTCATGGACATAAGCGCGGTAGGAATGATGCCTGCGAATGTGAAAGCAGAAGCTGATT
>JAJRTH010000008.1 GCA_024278375.1 archaeon
ACTGGGCAGGGCGGACAGACTGGTTTTCCTGATGATATTTCCGGCAATACAGTTCCTTTCGCCCGGCAACCTGATTATTTACGGATTCTCCGCGAGCGCTATCGAAGTGATGATGATATGGTTCGCGATAGCGGGGCACATAACAGCATTTCAGAGGGCTTCAAAGGCATGGAGATGGCTGAGACAGAAAAAAGACCGCCAAAGAACCCAAGTGTAGCAGACTGTGGGTATACCAATCAAATAAAGCATTATTTAAGTGGGAGCCTCCATAAAGACCCCCACAAAGGAATTGTTTTACTCTATTGGGCATTCACCTAAAATTCCTTTGTTGTTGTATATCTGAAATCTATCATAATCTTGGCTAAATGCGAATGTAAAGTACATTCCTCCTTTTAAACTTCCTGTGACTGATGATCCCGGCCAATCCGTTACTATATTTCCATCCGCATTGTGGAGTGTTATGTTGGTAGTGACAACACTGCCATCCTTATTTATAATCTTAGCACCGAGAGTGCTAAGAAATACCTCGCCTCCTGCTATATTGCTAACGGTGACTGTTACATTTGTACCGTCTTTAGAAATCTGGGGTGCTAATCCTACCTTTGGAATGGAATCTCCAGGACCGGTCTTCGGCAGCATCAGATACAGGGTCGCTGCAAGCACCACGGTTATTGCCACCATCAGAATGGTAGCAATCACAGGGCTTACGCCCTCTTCTTTCTTTCTTACATATTTCTTCATGTTTTGTCATCTCCTGCAGGAACCGCCTACATCAGCCCGATTAATACCAAAACCATATATGTAGTTTTCTATGTACAAATGATAGAGATCTATATAAGAAATACAAAAATTAAAAGAAAAAGATTTTACTGAATCTTGGTTTCACCCAAAACTCCTTTGTCGTTATATAGCTGGAACGTGTCGTAATTGGAGTTGTACGCGAAGGTGAAGTACATTCCACCCGTCAATGTTCCTGAGGCTCCAGAGCCATATGAAGTGTTGGTTCCGTCTGCGGCATGTAGTGTTATGGTAACAGTTGCTACCGTCCCATCTTTGTTTATGACTTTTGCACCTAGAGTTCCGAGTGGTACAGTTCCACCACTTACGCTACTTACTGTCACTGTCACTGTCGTACCGTCCGCAGATATCTGTGGCGCTAGACCAACATTCGGGTTAGAGCTTCCCGGCCCACTCTTCGGCAGCATCAGGTACAGGGTCGCTGCAAGCACCACGGTTATTGCCACCATCAGAATGGTAGCAATCACAGGGCTTACGCCCTCTTCTTTCTTTCTTACATATTTCTTCATGTTTTGTCATCTCCTGCAGGTTTATAGCCTGCAAATAGGTATTTTGTCCTCACCCTATATAAACATTTCGTCATTATTTACAGCATAAAGCGATTTCATAATAGGCGTATGCCGAGGGGCATCCAAACCCTTACATATGTGAAAGTTAATCCAACTAGTGTGCAGGCTCACGGATGGAACATCGGAACTGATTCCAGGGTGCTGGTCCATCTGCTTTCATTCACCGGATTCAGGGATGAGATGGTCGTTCCCGTGGAGATAACGCAGAGAGGTATTGCCAATGCTACGGGGGTCAAACTCACCCACGTATCGAGGGTTGTGAAAAACCTTGTCTCGGATGGGCTGGTTGAGGAAAGAAAAGCGCATGTGCACGGCATTCAGAGAAGGGTCAAAGTATATTTCCTGACACCACAGGGGCTGGAAAAGGCCGGAGAAATAATGGCTCATCTGGAAAAAATAAGGTTTCCCGCCCTTATAGACGGCAGGGAAAGAGAGGTCGATTATCTGGAGATAAAAGACAGAATAGCAGCCGGGATACTGGAAATCATGGAAATTCTGGACAAAGACGGATGTGTGGATGTGGACTCTCTGAGGCCCCTTCCCTTGGGAACGGCCCTTGTCTATCACCCGCCAAAAACAGACGGATTCATCGGCAGAAAAAAGGAGATTGAGGATCTCAGGAAGCTCATTGAGGATAAAAGTATCAGAGTCCTCATGGTGTATGGAAACCCGGGTTACGGCAAAACCACTCTTCTTTTCAAGGCGCTCCATGGATTCGCAGGAAAGTCGAACATTCTGTGGTTCCCTGTCAATAAAAAGACGAGATTGAAGGAGATTCTCGGTGCCGTTTCCTCGTTCCTCTCCTCTCTGGGAAAATCCGGGCTGGAGCCACTTATGTTTGAAGATCGCCCTGCGGATGAGATCGCAAGGGCAATAGGTTCGAGAATAGCAGGGACCGAATCCATACTCGTCTTCGACGGCTATACCGAAATGAGGGACGAAGTGGTTGAGTTCTTCCTAAGCCTGTTGCAGGTCATAGAGTCTCTCGGGGGGATTAAGCTCGTTTTCACGGCCAGGGAAGATACTCCCTATTATTCGAGGTTCTACGGACCGAGCGATGTCAAAAAGGGAATGGTGAGCGAATATCACCTATCTGGCCTGTCCAGAGAGGAGACAGGTGAATTTCTCGGAATCGGAGAGGGTGATGCCCTGAAAAAGATACACCTTCTCACGAAAGGAAACCCGACTATCCTGAAGATGATTCGGGAAAAGGACTCGGAAGGATTGAAATCGACCGGAAGGTTCAGCATAGAGGAGATAAAACTGCTGCTGTATCTGGCCGAGAATCCCTAAGGTACGAGGTCAGGAATTCCTTCCTTTATTCCGTATTCTCTACCGCATTTTTTACACTTCAATGTACCGGAAACTATGGATTCGCCCTCCGTTTCCGGATTTAAGAGTTCGAGTTCGCCCATGCACAGCGGACAGCACAGTATCTCAAGCGTTTTTTCCTTCATATCTTTCCCCCATTCTCTTCAGAAATTCGTAATATGTTTTCGCAACGGCCTCAACCGAATCGGTATGAACATACTCGTCCGCAGAATGCCAGTTGCCGCCCTTTGGCCCATAAACCACCGTTGGCATGCTCTTTGCGAACAGATTGTAATCGCCCACTGATTCCCCATATATGGGTTCGAAGAGGCCGTATTTTTCCCTGTAGAAACTCACAAAATCACGTATGAATTCCGTTTCCGGTGAAAACTCATACGCCTCGAGGAAGGGTGTCGGCCTTGGATGCCATCTTATCTCCGCGTCACAGCCTGTCTCGACCGACTCCAGAAGTTTACGGAATTCTTCCATCACATCCTCTCTCCTTTCTCCCGGTACGATGTGCCGGTCCACAACGACGGTGCAGATATCCGGAATGGATAGAAAATCGTCCCCACCTGTGATTTTCAGCGGAGTTATCGACCCCATGCCCATTTTTTCATGGGTCCTCAGGGGGATTTCGCCAAGCTTGCTCAGAAACTCGGATGCGCATATTATGGCATTTGCGCCTTTATATGGGCGTGCTCCGTGTGCGGATTTTCCGCGGAATATCAGGTCGAGCGCGAATCTTCCTCTGGCCCCGAGCATTATCTTCTCATCCGTTGGTTCCGCAATTATTGCCAGGTCCCCTCCTATCTCCTTGAGAAGTTCAAAGGCCCCCTGAGAGTTGATTTCTTCGTCGACAACAGCAGTGAATAGGAGGTTCACCAGAAGTTTTTCCTTTACCGCTTTCTTAAATGCCCATATCAGCGCGGCGAGTCCTCCTTTCATGTCGGAGCTCCCCAGCCCGTAAAGTTTCCTCTCCTCGATTTCTGCGGAGAACGGGTCTCTTGTCCATCCTTCTGTGACATCCACGGTATCCATGTGGCCGTTGAGTATTATTGTCGGTGCCTTTTCGGAGCATCTGTATTCCGCTATCAGATTGAAGCCTATATCTCCGACCTTCTGCCTCCTGACACTTATCGGAGACAGGAGAGCCTCTATTTCCTCCGCTATTCTGGATTCATATCTGCTTTTGCTCGGTATTCTTATCAGTTTCCTCGCGATTTCAACGGGTTCTATCCGAATTCCTCCTGAGTTCCTCCATGTGTTCTATCCTCTTTTGGATGAGCTCCTTCTTTCCGATGTCGTGTCTGCTGAAGACCTCCCCTTTAACATGGGAGAGAGCTCTCTCCGCCATCTCCTCGGCTTTCTCTATGTTATCGTCCATGCCGAGCACGGCCAGTGTTCTGGATGTCGTGGTGTATATCTCACCGTCCTTCTCGTTGACCGAAGCGTAGAACAGCTCGGCACCCTCGTTTTTTATCGCCTCCTCATCCACTTCAACAGGCACATTCGCCTTTGATTTTATCCCGTATCCCTCCGGAACGACATACTTACATACGGTGGCCTTCCTCATGAACTCCGCGGATTTCAACTCTCCATTCACAATCTGCTCGGAAATCTCGGTAAGCGGCGTTTCAAGGAGAGACAGAACGTTCATTGCCTCAGGGTCTCCAAATCTCGCATTGAACTCTATTATCCTGGGTCCGCTCGATGTCAGCATGAACTGGCCGTAGAGTATTCCTCTGTAAGGATTTTCCTCTCTGTCCATGGCCTCCACCACTTTTTTCATTATGGCGAGCGCTCTTTCATACTCGTCCTTTCCGACGAACGGAAGCATGTGATTCTCCATGGAGTAGGAGCCCATACCTCCTGTATTCGGCCCGGTATCTCCCTCATATGCTCTCTTATGGTCCTGTACTAGCGGCATGGGAACAATGTTTTTCCCGTCCACGAATGCTTGGAGGGTGAATTCCTCGCCTTCGAGCCTTTCCTCGATGACCGCCTTCCCTCCGCCGTATCCTTCGAATATTTTTTTGAGATACAGGAGCGCCTCATCCTCATCCTGCAGATGCTCTCTGAAGACCTTGGCACCCTTGCCCCCCGTCAATCCTATTGGTTTTATAACGAAATCTCCGATTTCTTCCAGAGCTTTCCTCCCCTCTTCGAGGTTCTCAACCACCCTGTATTTCAAAGAGCCCTCTATTCCATTCCTTTCCATGAGATTTCTCATGAATTCCTTGGAGGTTTCTATTCTTGCCGCTGATTTTCTCGGTCCAACCGAGGGTATTCCCGCATCCTCGAGAGCATCCACAAGTCCCGCCTCCAGAGGTGCCTCCGGTCCTATGAATGCGAGATCAACCCGTCCCTTTGCCCATGATACGACGGCGCTTATGTCATTCTCGTTCAGGATGGTCGCCTCCTCGGAAATCCTGTATATTCCGGGGTTTCTGTTCTTCATAACGGAGTATATCCTCGCACCGCTCCTTTTCAAGGCCTTCGCTATTGCGTGTTCTCTCGCTCCACCGCCTACTACAAGAACTTTCACGGAATCACCGCAACACCAACGAAGCACAATTAAAAAGCTTATTGTCAGAATCAAGGAAAGATTTATATCCCGTAAATGTGTGAGGAAAACGAGACTGATGAAAAAGATATCTGTGATTGTGGCGCTCAGCCTTCTCATACCCGTCTTTCTATCTCCGACTGCTGCCGGAGCGGAATTCACGGAGGTGAGGCTGTCCGTTTCGGACCGCCCGCAAATGAACACGCGGATTTACGGCGGCCTTGTGGTATGGGAGGACTACAGAAATGATCCCTATGGAGGCTATATGGGTCCGGGAATAGGGAATCCGGACATATATATCTACAACCTGAGTTCCGGGTCCGAAATGGCTGTATGTACCCAGCGCTCCGGAGATGGTGGGAGAAATTCCGCCCAGCAGAATCCGGACATATGGGAAAACCTCGTTGTCTGGGAGGATTGGAGGAACGGTAACGCCGATATCTATATCTACGATCTGAGCGACCCAGGGCAGCAACAGAACGGTACGCAGCTGACCTTCGATTCTGAAAACCAGGTCAAACCCAGGATATGGGGCCACTATGTGGTTTGGATAGATTACAGGAACGGACTGGACGGAGACATATATGCCTATGACCTCTCTGTCGATTCAGACGGAGACGGAGTTCCGAACTGGAAGGATGAGCCTTACGGTGCCGGAGAGGCATCTTTCGCCATAGTTCCGGTGTGTGAGAACATATACGAACAGAGGGATGTCGATATATGGGAAAACACGGTTGTCTGGAAGGATTACAGGAACGACATTGGAGACAGCAACAGAGACATATATGCCTATGACCTGAGCGAAAAGAGAGAGTTACAGATAACCTCCGAACCTCACAACCAGTTCCAGCCAGCCATATACGGAGATACGGTCGTATGGGTGGATATGAGGGACGGCACACCGGCCATATACGGAAAGAACCTGAGCAGCGGTGAGGAGTTCAGACTGTATGAATCGGAAAATCCACAGAGATATCCCGATATATGGGATGACAGCGTCGTATGGGTCGAGACAGTTAACAATACGGACATAATCAGGTTGGGCTCTCTGGAAGGAGATTCGAGAGTTCTCGTATCGGAGGAATGGAACCAGAGATTTCCAGCCATATCTTCGCTTGGGGTTGCCTGGACCGACGGAAGACATGATTTTAAGGACCAGTACGGCAGGACCGTTGTGATTTGGAGCGCCTATTTCCTAAGAATATCGAATTCTCCGCCGACCATCGCTGAAATAACAGTGGAGCCGGAAAAATTAACCGTTGGTAAGGAGGCTAACCTGACGATAACGGCAAGGATAACCGATCCCGATGGAGATAACATCACCGTTTACGTTTCCTCGGAACTTCTGGGAAAGACGCCCATGTATGATGACGGCGCTCATGGCGATGGAGCGGCCGATGACGGGATATACGGATTGATTGCTGTCGTAGAGCCAGAAAAAGAGGGAAAACTCTATTTTGACATAGTTGCAGGCGACGAGTATAATGCTACGGCCCATAGTTCCCTGAACGTGACGGTAGAGGGTGAGAAAAATCCGATATACGTTCTTCTAGGCGTTCTCGCCATAATAATCGTTTTCCTGGTGCTGGCCGTATTTGTCTATGTAATAAGGAAAAAAACGGACAGGGATATGGAAGAGGAAGATAAGAAAAGCTAATGTCTATTCTGTTTTTCTCCGATTTCTGCATTTCTCAATGTTCTCGCATGCCCTTCTGAGAACACCCGCCAATGTGTGGAATTCCCATTTGGTCGGTCCTCCTCTGGATATCAGCCTGCGGAATGTCGTATTCGCCCTGTTTCTCTTGTGCTCCGGCCAGTCTATTTGTTGGAGCAGTTCGTCAAAGAAGCGGAACAACCTCTCTTTTTCCTCGGCACTTGCCAATGTCCTTATCCTGTCCTCCACACCTCTTCTGTGAAGTTCGTAGAATATCACGGTGGCGGCATGCGAAAGGTTCATGACCGGATAATCGGGATTGGTCGGTATCGTCACAAAAAGGTCGCATTTCATGAGTTCCTCGTTGTACAGTCCGTAGTCCTCCCTGCCGAAGACAAGACCTATCTTCCCCGGATAGGATTCGAACCTTTCGAACAGTTCTTCGGGAGTCATCGGAACCCTTATTGTCTTTTTTTCTCCGTGCGTCGTCCTGGCCGAGGTTGCAGCCACAAGGTCAACCATCTTTATCGCCTCGTCGAAGCTTTCCGTTATTACCGCATTATCGAGAATGTCCTGCGCATGCATCGCTCTTGTATATGCCTCATCGCCAAGCTCTCTCGGGTTCACAAGTATCAGTTCCTTCAAGCCGAAATTGGACATCGACCTCGCTATTGCTCCTATGTTCCCTCCAGTTTTGGGTTCCACAACTATAACCGAATAGCTAACCATTTTTCCTCTCCAGAGTCACTCCTCTCTGACCCTGATAGTGTCCTGACCTCTTGGAATATTCGAGCTCCGCGCTCTCCGCCAGGAATTCGAACACCATCTGCGCGAATCTCTCACCTATCGAGAATTCGACGGTTTTCTGAGAGGCGTTGAAGGCCGAAAACGTCAGTGTTCCGTGGAAACCGGCATCTATCTTTCCGAATGCCGCGATTATCCCCTTTCTTGCCCAGGAAGTCCTTATCCAGAGCTGTGCGGTTATCTCCGGGCCAAATTTCACATATTCCTCCGTGCTGAGCGCGAACCATGTCATCTGAGGTATCCCTGCAACACCTTCCGTTATCTTTCGCTCAACCGAGGGTATGTAAATCTCGGATATGGAAAGGTCATACCCGTTAGGTGTCAGCGACTTCTCCTTGAACGGCTCTATCGATAGCCTTCCTTCCTCCATCAGGGTTTTTATGACTCTATCCGAGAGAATCAATGCAGACCCTCCAGAAGAGACGACATGACGGCTTCCGGGTCCTTTGCCTTTACAATGCCGGATGCTAGAAGAACTCCGTCCGCACCCAGTTCAACTGCCTTTTTCACATCCTCTTTCTTCTTTACACCGGCACCGCAGAGGACCTTCACCTCCGGATTTATCCTGTTGATGATCTCCACGGAACCGGAAATGACCTCCGGTTTTGCGGTCGAGACTGAGATGTCTCCACCTATGAGTTCTGGAGGCTCTATTGCGACATATGTCGGACACAGAGCTGCAACTGCACCCGTGACATCCACGTTGTTTGTACATACCATGGTCTCGAGATTCAGTTCTTTCGCCCTTTTTATGGCAAAATCTATGTCCGCCAGTATCATCCTTTTTTCGGAGTGATTTATCATGGTTCCCGTGGCACCCGCATCCGCTATCATTTCGGCGGTTACGGAGCCCGTATGACTCCCCGGTGCATATGGGTCGATATGCTGGGCAAAAACAGGGAGTTCGGTAGCTTCGATGACTGTCTTCAGATCAACCAGATTGGGCACTATGATGACGGTATCGCCGTATTCCCTCGCTGCCTTCTCTATCTTGCCGGTAAGTTCCAGCGCCCTCTTTCCGGTTGCCTCGGCATAGACCTTATAACTAACGGCAATAAGCGGTGTTTTCAGCATGAACCCCCATAAGCGGCTATTAAAAAAGACTTTCTATGTCTGTTCCTGCCTTCTCTTTGTGACCTTGTAATATCTCGTGACGTAGCCAGCAATCCTGTTCCTCATCTTTTTTGTCGGCACATCCGTTATCCGGCTAACAAGCTCCTTATTGGCCTGAAAGTCATCGCTGACCAGGTCCTGATGCTTCTTTACGATTTCGAGAGCGACTCTCTTGATGTATGTCGGTCTTATGCTTCCCATGATCAGACCTCTGCCGCAGATAATGGTTTCGTTAATAAAGATTTAGGTAGAGGGCAGTCGATTGCCCCATATTGCATTCTTCTGTGGATTGAGAAGGCGGTCATACCATTCCTCATGCCAGATCTTTATAATCTCGGTCTCCAGCATCATCGGAATCACCTCCGCATATATCTTCAACATTCTGATTTATAAACTTTTCGGATTTCGGTCGGTTTGCCGGATGTGCGAAAGAAAGCCTTTTATCCGAGATGCCTATTCCGTCGAAAAGCCCGGCAATAGGTGATTTCATGAATGAAACCGAATACGAAGAGGTCATTTCCAGTTACTATGGAGATGACATGGTCCGAAGCATGATCGGCGTCAAGGTGGAAACCCAGAGAGTGGACGAAATAGCAGATAAAATAGCGGATTTCCCCGAAATAGTCGATCTTTTCCTGGTCACCGGTGAGGTAGACATGATTCTCAAGGCCGTTTTCAGAGATTATCCGGCATTCAGGAATTTCGTCATCAATGTCCTCCCCAAAATAGACGGTATCAAGGAGACGAAAACTTTCATGGTCGTAACCGCTTACAAAGAAGGCGGTCAGAAAGCGGTCTTCGATTAATTCCGGAATTTGATCCCCTTGATTTCTTTCACACCAATGCGGTCTCCTGAAATTTAAATTCGGGGATGGCCCAGCCCGGCACAATGCCTTCACTGACGTGAAGGCAGGGTCGCAAAATGCTCCGCATTTAGCTCTAGGCGACGGATTGCTAATCCCTTTAATATTCGCAAAATCAGTAAGCGGGGATGGCCCAGCCCGGCAAGGCGACGGATTGCTAATCCGTTGGGAGTAATCCCACGGGGGTTCAAATCCCCCTCCCCGCGCTCCTTCGCTCGGTCGCGCGTGGAGGTGTAGTTTGTCCCTTTTTCAAAACGTCCAAACATCTCCCCTCACTCTCTTCGGAATTGAGCTAGATTCTGGCTGTTCGGCTCCGCGCATTCAGAATGGAGAGATTTCTTATTGAGGGCGTGTGGTTCAGGGTTATCCTTATATACATAAAGAGATTAGGCCGAATACCGCAGGAAAAAAGGTGATTTCGTGGCAAATGGACTGTATGCTGCTAGAAAATTCAAAAAAGACAGGCAGAAATTCCGATGGAGTGACCGCTATTACAAAAGGAGAGTCCTGAGACTCAGGGAGAAATCGGATCCACTCCAGGGTTCTGCTCAGGCTCGAGGGATAGTTATAGAAAAGGTGGGAATAGAGGCAAAACAGCCGAACTCGGCCATCAGGAAGTGTGTCAAGGTCCAGCTTATAAAGAACGGAAGACAGGTGACCGCATTCGCTGTAGGTGAAGGGGCCATAAATTTCATAGACGAGCATGACGAGGTTCTTATAGAGGGAATAGGCGGGAGAATGGGGAGGTCCTACGGAGACATCCCCGGAGTAAGGTTCAAGGTCATAAAGGTTAACAACGTCTCCCTGAAAGAACTTGTCAGAGGAAGAAAGGAGAAACCGGTGAGGTGATTATTTGGCGGAACCCATGAGTGAAGAAGAGAGAATAGAACTCCTATCCAAGGTCGACATACCCCCGCTTTTTGGTAAATATGACCTCTCTGAGGTGAAGGTCAATGACCCCGGTCTGGTCAGGTACATCAATCTGTCTCCCGTGATTCTTCCCCATACGGAGGGGAAATACACGAGAAGGATGTTCGGAAAGCACAAAATGAACATCGTCGAGAGACTCATAAACAACATGATGAGGACCGAGAAATACACCGGCAAAAAGGTGAAAACATACAAGGTGGTAAAGGCTGCCTTTGAAATCATCGAAAAAAGAACGAAGAAGAATCCGGTGCAGGTTCTGGTGGATGCTCTTTCTAATGCCGCACCGAGAGAAGAAATCACAAGACTTCAATTCGGAGGCATATCGGTCCAGAAGGCTGTGGACACCTCATCGGCTAGGAGACTGGACATAGCACTTAGGAACATATGCAGAGGTGCCGTTAGGGCCACATATAAGAACAAAAAGCCGATAGAACAGTGTCTGGCTGAAGAGATAATTCTCGCATCAAGAGGAGACCTCAACATCTGGGCGGTCGGAAAGAAGGAAGAGATAGAGAGGGTTGCTGCCTCTTCAAGATAATCAAAAGGTGTTGACAATGGGACGAAAAGAGGATAATATTAAGAAAGCAAGAGAGATAATGAAGCAGAGAGAGAAGATAAGGAACATCGGCATAGCCGCCCACATAGACCACGGGAAAACGACTCTGAGCGACAACCTCATCGCCGGGGCAGGCATGATGTCCGAGGAAATGGCCGGAAAACAGCTCGTTCTGGATTATGACGAGCAGGAACAGGCGAGAGGAATCACGATTAACGCTGCGAACGCCTCGATGGTTCACGAATATAAGGGAGCCAGTTACCTCATAAACCTCATAGATACACCCGGACATGTCGACTTCGGGGGAGATGTCACAAGAGCCATGAGGGCTGTGGACGGTGCCATAGTGGTGGTCTGCGGTGTCGAGGGAATAATGCCTCAGACGGAGACGGTCATAAGGCAGGCGCTCAAAGAAAGGGTGAAACCGGTGCTTTTCATAAACAAGGTTGATAGGCTTATAAATGAACTGAAGGTCACACCCGAGGAGATGCAGCAGCGCTTCGTTAAGGTCGTCACAGGCGTAAACAAGCTTATAGCGAGATACGCTCCTGATGAGTTCAAGAAGGAATGGCAGGTTAAAATAGAGGACGGTACAGTCGCATTCGGCTCCGCATATCACAACTGGGCCATCTCCGTACCCTTCATGAAGAAGAGCAATATAACTTTCAGAGACATATACGAATACAACCAGAAAGGAGATAAGAACGCCATAAAGGAGCTCGCCAAGAAATCTCCGATACATCAGGTCCTTCTCGATATGGTTATCGAGCACCTTCCGAATCCCATAGAGGCTCAGAGATACAGGATTCCGAACATATGGAAGGGAGACCCCGAATCTCCCGTCGGAAAGGCGATGCTCAATTGCGACCCCAACGGACCGGTCGCCATGATGGTTACAAAGATAATAATCGACCCGCATGCCGGAGAGGTTGCTGTGGGCAGACTCTTCAGCGGGAAGATAAAGAAAGGACAGGAGCTCAGGGTCGTAGGGATGCCGAACAAGAACAGGGTGCAGCAGGTGGCATTTTCCGTTGGTGCCGATAGAATCCAGGTTGATGAAATAGATGCGGGAAACATAGTTTCTCTGGTTGGAATAAAAGATGCGGTATCGGGTTCGACGCTCACAACGGACCCGGGCATGGAAGCCTTCGAGGAGATGAAGCACTACTCCGAACCTGTCGTTACCGTTGCTCTGGAAGCAAAGCACATGAAGGACCTCCCAAAGCTTGTGGAGGTTCTCAGAGCTGTCGCAAAGGAAGACCCCTCCATTCAGGTCGAGATCAATCAGGAGACCGGAGAGCACCTGATGTCAGGAATGGGTGAACTGCACCTGGAGGTCACCATTTACAGGATAGAACACGAGCACGGTGTGGAAGTGAAATCCTCGCCGCCGATTGTCGTATACAGGGAATCGGTGGAACATAAGGGCGGCCCGTTCGAGGGAAAGTCACCGAACAAGCATAACAGATTCTACATTGAAGTCGAACCTCTGGAGGCGGAAATCGTCGATGCGATACATGAAGGTACGGTACAAAGCGGTGGGAAGATAAAGGATTCGAAGGCCTTGGCAAAGCAGCTCGAAGAGTTTGGAATGAGGAGAGACGAGGCCAAGAATGTAAAGGCCATAAGGGGTCACAACATGTTCATCGACGCCACAAAGGGTATCCAGTATCTTCACGAGACCATGGAACTTTGCATACAAGCATTCGAAGAGGTCTACAACGGCGGTCCTCTTGCCAGCGAGAAACTCATGGGAGTGAAGGTGAGACTCGTGGATGCGAAACTTCACGAGGACAGCATACACAGAGGACCTGCACAGGTCATACCTGCTGTGAGAAATGCGATATACGGTGCGATGTGTCAGGCCGGAAGGATACTTCTGGAGCCAATGCAGAAGGTCTTCATCAATGTGCCTCAGGAACTTATGGGGTCCGTGACAAGAGAGATGCAGCAGAGAAGAGGCACCATAATCGATATCCAGCAGGAAGGAGACATGACAACCGTAGTAGCAAAGGCACCTGTGGCTGAGATGTTCGGTTTCGCAGGGGCCATAAGGAGCGCTACAGGCGGAAGAGCACTGTGGTCCACAGAGAACTCCGGATTCGAGAGGGTGCCCAGAGAACTTCAGCCGAAGATAGTGGCCCAGATAAGGACAAGGAAGGGTCTTAAACCCGAGCCTTACGATGAGTCCTATTATGCGGATTAAACCCATTACTTTTCATCCATCCTTTTTATTACTCCACAGCGGAAAATTGCGATGGAAATCTAAATATAATTGATGTTTTTAGGATTGGTTAAATAAGTTAGAAGGATGCGCCCATGAAAAAAAAAGAGCTCAGCGAAACGGAGGAGGATTATCTCCGCGCCATATATGATCTGACCCTTGAAAAGGGGTATGCCACCGTATCGGACATAGCCTCGAAGTTAAAAGTCAGACCTCCAAGTGTTACGGACATGATGAAAAAACTCGGTGAGGAAGGATATATATCGTATGAGGCATACAAACCGGTGGTGTTGACGGAGAGGGGGGAAAAAGCCGCCGAGGACATATCCCACAAACACATAATTCTGAGGGATTTTCTCAGGATAATAGGCATAGACGAGAAAATTGCGGAAGAAGATGCCTGCGGAATCGAACATCATCTTCATAAGGAGACGATAAACAGGTTGACTAAATTTGTCGAATTTGTCGAAAAGGCTCCCCGGCATCCCAGATGGCTCGAACACTTTGAGGAATACATAAAAAGCGGAAAAATTCCCGAAGAATGTCTCTGCGAGGATAAAGAAAAAGATTAAAAGCACCTCTTCCATGGGGTATATGTATGAAGAAAATCAAGAGCGGAATCTACGGCCTCAACACCATAATGGACGGCGGGATAAATGTAAAATCCACAACCGTTGTGATTGGGTGCTCCGGTGCCGGCAAGACCACCTTTGCCACCCAGTTCATAAGAAGAGGTCTGGAGGAGGGACAGGAAGGAGTCTTTGTAAGTCTGGATGAGAACAAAGAGCAGATAATAAAAGAGGCCATGGAGATGGGCTGGAAGGACATAATGGATTATGTTCGGGACAAGACCCTGGTTTTCATCGATGCCTCGGGCAGGGATTTTTCCACATTCATAAAGAAAGAGTTGCCGTCCTTTGTAAGCAGGTGGGAGGGTGCCGATGCGAGAATCGCCATAGACCCTTTGACCCCTGTGATATGGTCCCTAAAGGACAGATACGAACAGAGGGATGTCATAGGTTTCATGCTCAAAGAATTGAGAAAGATAGGTACTGTCGTTGCAACGCTGGAAGAGCATGGAACGAAGGGAGACCTTTCGGGTACCGAGGTAATAATTCCCATGTATCTTGCGGACAACGTCATACATCTGAACTACCGGGCCATGGATGAGCATGGAGAGAGAATACTGAAGATAATAAAGGCCAGAAGCACGAGACACAGTGATAACTACCATAGATATTCCATAATCGGCTGGTTGGGGATCGTTGTTGACACCGGACCTTATTCTCCCATGAAAACCCGGAGAATGGCCGCAGGACTGCGTAACGAGATCAAGAAGATGAGGTCGAAAATACCGCCTGTCGCCTATAAGAAGCTTATGAACGCCGTCGAACTCATGAGAGACGACGACTTCAGAGGGATAAGAAAGGAAGACGTCCTGAGGTCGATAATAGACGAGTATCTGTGAGGTGATGGTGTGAGCGCTCCAGGTTCCATATATGTCGAATGTCCTTTCTGCGAGAAAGAAACTCTCCACAGAGTCATAAAGGGAAGGGTCAGTGAAAAAGGCGGTGCGATCTCTTTCGAAGGGGTAGTCAGATGCGCAGAGTGCGGAAATGTGCACAACGCCACCATAAAAGAGGATAGAAAGATAAAGATAAGAGCCATCCTGAGCGACGGTGAAAAATCCTTCAAGACATTCATAGATTTCTATCCGAACGAGAGGATTGCCGTCGGTGACGAGTTCGTTGTGGACGACATGAGGGTCACGACCCGGGCCATCGAGATAGAGGGAAAAAGGGTGAGGAGCGCTCCTGCCCATGATATAAAGACCCTATGGCTCCAGAGATATGACAAGATAAAGGTGAAGTTCTCTATAAACAAGAAGGACGTGACCGTCTCCAGGACCATACTGGCCAGCCCCGATGAGGAATTCTATGTCGGTGACAGCCTGAGGATAGACAGAGACGATATTGTGATTCACAGGATAAAAACAGAATGGGGCATCATAAGAAAGGGTGGAGCCAGAGCGAGGGACATAGTGAGAATATATGGGAAAAGAATAGACTGATTATTCAACGGTCTCTATCTTGAAAAATACTCCGAGACCCTCAAGGGTCAGCTGTATCTGGTCTGCGAATTCTATGGCTTCCCTCACGGAGGCCTGTCTCGGCCATTCGTAAACCATATCGTATGGGCCAGCTATTGGCTTGAACCCAAGCTGCATAAGTTCGTCGACTACGTCCGAAGGGCGTCCGCCCTCGCTGTTGAAGAGAATGGTTATGTAGGTTTTCATGGTCTCGTTCATAGAAGTTCTTACTATGATATATACCTGTCGATGCTCATTCTATGAAACTGAACTCCCTTCTCAATATCTCTATGTCTCTCTTCTCGAATATCTGCGGATTTATGGGTACAATCAGTACGGCTTCTGTCATGGAGAGTCTGTCCCTGACTATCCATAGAAACTCCATAACAGTATCGAAACCATGCAATTTTGACAGATATTCTATACCGTCCAGGACTATCATTGCATCTTCGTGCTCCTTAATAAAGTTGAAAATCTCCTTTTTAACCCTTTCAAGATGGGGTATGAGGGCAAGTTCGGAATCGGACATGCTGGTAAGCCATCTGAAACGTATATTGTTTGGTATGTTATATTTTCGTTTCAGGATGTGTGGGTTTGTCCTGGAAATTATCATACATGCGCTCCTGAACCCCGAAGCAAAGATCAGCATTTTAATTGCTTTTTCTCTCGGATTTTTCCAGCATACGAAGTGTATCTCGCCGTCTGTCGTAAGAACCGTTGCCTCGTAATCGTCACCGTATTTTGCAAAAAGTTCCCTCATTATCGAGTGATAATCCCCAAGAGAGACTATTTTCTCCTCTTCCAGCCTCTTACCAATCTGCCTAATGGCTCTGGAAAAGTTCTTCCTGTCCATGCTTGCATTGAGATCGAAAAACAGGTGTCCGTTCTCCTCTCCCATAAAGGGGAGGGTGTCTTTACGCATGTACCTGAGGACGGAGATAAACCTTTCCCTTTTCGTCGGCTCTATTCTCGAGAATAACTCATTCATGGACTCTTCCAGCCTCATGACTATGAACGGTCTTATCAGCCATACCGGATTGGGTGTCCTTGCCGCCTTACTGATTACCAGATGTTCTCTCTTAACCGGTGCTATTATAATCGCTCCTCTGCGCAAAACCCTGAAAAGAAACCTGTAGAACTCCATTAATTCCTTTCTTGTTTTTGCGGAAAATCTTAATGTCTCCGTAAGGGTATCTGAATACACAACGATTCCGTTGAAATTATTCGGAAAAGTCTCCAGACCCTCTATGTCCTTTATGCTGGCAAAATGAGAGTTGCCAAGCGTGTATCCTTCCTCGGTCAGTCTTATGTATATTGTCTTATCTCTGTATTTGTCGGCGATGTCCCGAAAGAAGTCTCCATCGCTTTCGCTGGAAAATAGTATCATGCTGAAACCTTTTTCGAGAAATTCCACAAGTTTATCCCTGGAAAGCTCGATTTCGTCCTTTAAGAATATAAAGACCTCTCCGCTCTTTGTGCTTATATTCTGTGGAGTCAGCTTTTTTATTTCCATCAGTGTTCTCTGGAGCCTTACGAGATAATAGAATATTGCGAAAGAAAAAACAACCGTTACCAGTCCAAAGAATGTGATGATCTTTATTCCGAAGAGATAATGGACGGCTATGACTATCAGCAGCTCGAATGCCACTATTCCGACAAGACCGAAGTAAAGGACCGAATAGTGCCTTTTTACGAATGCGTTTTTTATTCTCGCATACTGCATGGTCAGAAACATTACGATGAGGGCATTCAGAACTCCGAATGAGACCTTGACGAAGGGATAAATCTGGCCGAATCCTGCCTTTGAGAGGGACAGTTCGTAGAATATTCCATAATATTTCTCAACATCCCTTGGATACCCTCCGCTGAGCACGTTCATAAGATATGTCGGAAAAAGAATGAGGACGTTAAGAGAGAAAAACAGGAATATTATTATTTTTATCGTGTTCATTTTGAAGAGAGGCTTCGGTTGCAGAAGGGAGAAGGCAAGGAGTCCTACAAGCAAAAGGGAGGTGCAAAGTATCTGAAAGGCGTTCAAGAGAATTGCCGTGTCTATGTCTTCCGATAGTCTGATGCCAACAATTACCGTGCAATCAAGAATGCTGAATACTATGGCATATAACAGCAACAGAAGGGCGAACTTCTCGTTTTTGAATATTTTCGACATATCCAAGTGTCTGAAAGACACTATGAGATAGACGATGGTAACATTGAAAGATATGCCAAGAATCGGAAAAACCAGAAATATGTTGCTTTTCAATGGCAGGATTAGTATGGAGAGCAAGGATGCTGTCAAAAGTGTCAGAACTGTCGCCTTGACCCACCTGGCTTTGTTCTCCCTGTCTGCTTCCATTTCAATTGTGCCCCACTTTTACTATTTTTTCCACCCTATAAGCGGTTCTCCTATCTCAAGACCGTTCTCCGTTATGTTCAACATATATGGAGCCATCTCATGCTTGGTACCCCTCATCTTTCTGACGACTATGTATCTCTTGGGCATCTGGGGGTGCGACCTGTCTATGCCGACCTCTATGACGCCGTCAACCATGAAATACTCGGGAATCATCTCCTCGGGGTCTCCTTCCACGATTATGAGCGAACTTATCTTTCTGTGTCTGAGTCTCTGAAAGAAATCCTGCATTCTGAACCTCAATCTCCTGGCATCTATAAGAAATAGGTTCTGAAAGGCGTTCAGCGAGTCGAGTGCCATAAGTCGCGGAAAATTCTCCTCTGCTGTTGTGGAGTAGAGGCCGAAAGGTTTCGAAATCTCCTGCATTATGAAGTTGAAGTGTTTATCATCCTGAAGAAAGTCGTTTTCAGGCGCTATCTCGAATTTGAATGATGCTATGTCCTTTATGAAATACTGATTTTTCGGGAAAGCTATGCCCAGAGATTTCATGTTTCGGATGTGACTTTCTTCTGTTTCCTCTATTGTTATGTACACTGCCTTCTCTCCCTTGTGTTTCCATAGATATGACGATAGAATGGCATGGGCAAGAGAGGATTTCAAGGTCCCGGGCTTTCCGACTATCATCGTTATGGAGCCCTGCGGCGGTTCGGCGTGAAAGATTCTTTCCAGACCCTTTATAGAATCTCTGAACACCTAGAAACCCCCGACCGCTGTCTTCAATACCTTGAGACATTCGGTGTTGTCCACATCGGACAGATGCCTTATGCCATTACATAATGAGGAAAGGAAATCCTCCGTAACCATTTCCCGTGTTATTGTGTATGGATCATAATTGCGGCTTTCACACTTCTTGATGAATAGCAGAATAGCGGCATCCCTCGATATGAACGTCTCCATGGCCCTGACTATTTTCTTGGACAGCGGATTCTCCCTGAGAAAATCCGAGTTCATAGCATCGTTCTTCTCTTCTTCCTGGGCAAGTTTTTCCTCAAGGGCCTCGGAGATTATTTCTCTCAACGTCATGTCCTTTTCCACAGCTAGTGCCTTGACCCTTTTATAGAGAGTTACATCGAGTTCTATCGTTGTTCTTCTGTATTTTTTTGCAACCACTATTACACCCACATTCCCTTATGCATCACTCATATTTATGCTTTTGCACTTCATTTTCCCGGTGCGGAGAAAACGAATTCGCAACCATTATGTCGGGGAAAAACCTTTATCATGGTTAGCCATGTGGCAGAAAAAAGGAGGTACCAAATGTACGAAGTTCGATTTCACGGAAGAGGCGGTCAGGGTGCCGTAATGGCGGCTCAAGCCCTTGCAGATGCCGCCTTCATAGAAGGCAACTATGCAGTGGCATTTCCGTTCTTCGGAGCTGAGAGGAGAGGCGCTCCTGTTCTGGCATTCGCAAGGGTAGACAAGGACAAGATATACGAGAAAACACAGGTCTATGAGCCGGACTATGTGGTGGTTCTGGACGACAAGCTCCCTCAACTGGTAAATGTAACAAAGGGATTGAAGGGGGGTGGAATGGCCATAATCAACCCCCCTCTGAAACCCGAAGAGGTGGAGCTCGGAAAGGAGGTGAAAACCGCCACCGTAGATGCGACATCCGTTGCCCTTGAGGTTCTCGGAACACCGATAACAAACAGCGCAATACTCGGTGCTTTTGCGAAGGCAACCGGTGTTGTGAGCATAGAATCCATAGAAAAAGGGATTATGGACATCTTCGGTGCAAGACTCGGGGAAAAGCTGGCTGAGAAGAATGCCAGGGCTGCAAGGGTTGCCTATGAGCGCACTCAGGTTGGAATGTGCAGAGGCACCATGAAATATCCCGAAGAAAAGAAGTGGCTGCCGACGGTTCAGGAATTCCCCACAGGCGGAGCTCTGGGTCTCGAGGTAAAGACCGATGCTGGCCTGGTTGGCCTTGGAAGCTTTGTCGAGAACAAAACAGGCTCATGGAGAACATTCATGCCTGTTGTGGACAATTCCAACTGCGTGAACTGCAAACTCTGCTGGTTCTACTGTCCGGAGGGTTCCATAGAGATGCTGATGAACCTGCCAGAAAACGAGGGAAAGGACATAAAGGGAATAGTGATAGACTACGATTATTGCAAGGGATGCGGAATCTGTGCGAATGAATGCCCCACAAAGGCGATTACGATGGAGAGGTGATGAAATGAAAAGATTGGTCAGCGGAAATTATGCAGCGGCCTTCGGCTCACTAAGGGCGAAAGTTAATTTCGTGGCCGCATACCCCATAACCCCCCAGACGTTCATAGTCGAACACATATCCGAGTTCGTGAACAACGGAGAGATGGATGCGGAGTTCATGAGAGTTGAGTCGGAGCACAGCGCGATGAGCGCCTGCGTATCCGCCGAAGCTGCGGGAGCGAGGTCGTTCACCGCAACCGCTTCACAGGGTCTCGCTCTGATGCATGAGATACTCGCCATTCCTGCACCATTAGGGCTACCGATAGTCATGCCTGTGGTGAACAGGACCGTTGCAGCTCCTATAGGAATATGGGCGGAATACAACGATGTCATGCCGCAGAGAGACCTAGGCTGGATAATGATGTTCGTCGAGGACAATCAGGAAGTATTCGATATGATAATACAGGGCTATAAGATTGCGGAAGATAAAAGGGTCCTTCTTCCGTTCATGCCCAATCTGGATGCGTTCATACTCTCGCACACCTATGAGCCCGTCGACTTTCCGGAACAGGATGAAATAGATGACTTTCTGCCCCCTTACAAAGCCGAACATGCACATCTCTGGCCAGATGACCCCATGGCAATAGGTGTTTTCACACCACCAGAGTACATTCAGGAATACAGATATCAGACAGAACAGGCCATGCAGGCAGCGAAGAAGGTCATAAAAGAAGTGAACGACGATTTTGCAAAGAAATTCGGTAGAGACTACCACGGGTTAATAGAGGAGTTCATGACCGATGATGCGGAAGCCATATTGATAACTCTCGGTACCGTGACATCCACTGCCAGAAAGGTAGTCATGGACATGAGGAAGGAGGGAAAGAAGGTAGGGCTTGTGAAACTCAGATTCCTCAGGCCGTTCCCAAGAGATGAGCTCAGAAAGATTGCGGAGCATGTGGATGCCATAGGTGTCTATGACAAGTCCATATCCTTCAGCGCAGGCGGTCCTGCCTTTGTAGAGGTCAGAAATGCGCTCTACGGCACGGATAAACCTGTCATAGGGTATCTTGCAGGATTAGGAGGAAGAGATGTGATGTATTCAGATGTGAAACTGATGTTCGAGAGGACGCTTGAAGCGGCGAAGAGCGGAAAAGCGGAGAAAGATATTGTGTGGATCGGAACAAGGGGGGTGCAGCCATGACCACGATACACGACCTTCCGAAAGAGGACCTGTTCACGGGAGGACACACGGCCTGTCCGGGCTGCGGAGCTGCCATCCTGGCGAGGAACATGATGAAGGTATTTGGAAAGAACACCGTGATATACAATCCAGCATGCTGTCTCCTGGTATTTGGCGGCACATATCCGCACCTGTCCTGGAAAGTTCCATATCACCATGTGGCCTTCGAAAATACTGCGATTTGTGCAGCAGGAATAAAAAGAGGTCTCAATAGCATAGGAAAAGATGCCCTTGTCATAGGTATGGCTGGCGATGGTGGAACAGCGGATATAGGCATGCAGGCATTATCGGGTGCAGCCGAGAGGAATGAGGACATACTCTACATAATGTACGACAACGAGGCATACATGAACACAGGAATCCAGAGGTCAGGATCGACTCCTTACGGCGCATGGACCACGACCACACCCACGGGAAAGGTAATCAAGGGAAAGGAAAGGTTCAAAAAGGATATGCCACACATAATGATAGCCCACGGAGTGCCGTATGTTGCGACAGCATCCATAGCATATCCTAACGATCTTCTGACAAAACTGGAAAAAGCGAAGAACATGAAGGGTTTCAGGTATCTTCAGATATATGCGACCTATCCGACAGGATGGAGAGCCGCCCCCGAGAAGACCGTGGAAGTTGCAAAGAAGGCTGTGGAGACAGGGATGTGGACCATCTACGAGTATGAGAACGGTAGGATGAAGATAAACATAAAGCCGAAACTGGATGAAGATGGAAATCTTGCGGTACCGATAAAAGACTATCTGATGATGCAGGGAAGGTTCAGACACATGTCGGAAGAGCAGATAGAAGTGCTACAGAACTGGGTAAATGAGAAATGGAAAAGGGATATGGCAATAGAAAAGGCTTTCCACTAAACCCATTCACATTCATTATTTTAAAAAAGAAATGTTGAAATAAGAGGTTTAAAACGATGTTTCGTGCTCATACTGCTCTATCTTTTCCAGACTCTCTTCATCGGACGGACTGCTGCGCATAACTTCCCTGAACAGTTCCTCACCAATCTCCGTATTTTCCTCGAGCGTTTCTTCAGCCGCTTCATCCATAGCAGGGATATCCTTTGCGAAGTGGCACTTGACGATGTGATTGGATTCGACCTCTATCATCGGTGGGTCTTCGACATCGCATATTCCTTTCTTTGTGAATATGCATCTCGGATGGAATCTGCATCCTTTCGGAACATCTATCGGACTCGGCAAATCACCCTTGATCTTCTTTCTCTTTCTCTTATAGTACGGGTCTGGTACTGGAACTGATGAGAGGAGCGCTCTCGTGTACGGATGGTGGGGGTTGTTTATGATCTTCTCCGTATCTCCGGTTTCGACAAGTGTACCCAGGTACATGACTCCTATTCTGTCGCTCATGTATCTAGCAACCGAGAGGTCATGAGTTATGAAGAGATATGGAATTCCGTATTTTTCCCTGAGTTCTAGCAGAAGGTTCAGAATCCCGGACCTTATGGAAACGTCCAGCATGGAGACGGGCTCGTCCGCGACTATGAACTCGGGTCTGAGAACGAGTGCCCTCGCTATAGCAACTCTCTGTCTCTGTCCGCCGGAGAGTTCGTGCGGATACCTGTGCAAGTATTCGCTTGCGGGCTTGAGCTCGGCCGCCTCCAGAGCCTTCGCTGCCAGATCCTCCCTTTCATCTATAGTGTCACCAACATGATGAACTATAAGGGGTTCTGCCACCGTAGCAAAGACTGTCAATCTTGGATTCAGCGACTCGTATGGATCCTGGAATATCATCTGCACGTTTCTTCTGAACTCCTTGAGCTCCTTTCCTTTCAGATTCGCTATGTCCTTTCTGTGGAAAAATATGTGCCCATCCGTTGGGTCCTCCAGCCTGGTGAGAAGTCTCCCTGTCGTTGTTTTGCCGCAACCGCTTTCACCGACGAGAGAGTATACCTCTCCCTGTTTGATGTCAAAAGAAACATTGTCCACTGCGTGTACGAACTTCTTCTCACCCTTTGCCAGAGAGCTCATGAGTCCCATTCTCACGGGGAAGTATTTTTTCAGATTTTTTACATCTACAACTGTTTTCTCAGGCATTTTCACTCCTCCTTAAGTTCTCCGCTGTATATTTCCCTGGCGAAGTGACATGCGGCCCAGTGATTTTCTGCTACCTCAATGAGAGCGGGTTCCTCTTCCATGCATTTTGGTTTTGCGAACTTGCATCTGGGATGGAACCTGCATCCGCTGGGTGGGTTGACCAGATCTGGCGGTGAGCCCGGTATCGATTTCAGTTTCTTTTTCTCTCCTTTTATGCTGGGGAAGGAACCTAGCAAACCTATGGTGTACGGATGTGCCGGTCTGTGGAATAGTTCGCCTATGTCTCCGTATTCCATCATCTTGCCCGCATACATGACAAGCATCCTGTCCGCTGTCTCTGCCACTACGCTTACGTCGTGAGTTATTATTATCATTGCGATTCCTAGCTTTTTCTGGAGTCTCTTGATTTCGGCAAGTATCCTGTCCTGCATTATGACATCCAGTGCGGTTGTGGGCTCGTCGGCTATGAGTAGAGAAGGATTGCATGCCAGAGCCATTGCTATCATTGCCCTCTGCCTCATACCTCCGCTGAACTCATGCGGATATCCTACGACCCTTCCGGGAGGCAGACCCACGACTTTGAACAGCTTTTTTGCCCTTTCCAATGCCTCTTCCTGGGTGACGTCCTCATGGGCCAGGATTGCCTCGACTATCTGATTCCCTATTTTGTGTACGGGATTGAAAGCGTTCATGGCACTCTGGAATATCATGGAAATCTCTTTCCATCTTATGGGGGCCATCATAGCCTCTCTTTCTCTGTATATGTTCCTCTTCTTTCTGTCTTTGAACAGTCCCGTTACCTCGGGGTCCTTCTCACCGATGATCTTTCCCTTGTATTTGATGTATCCGCCTATGATGTTCCCGTTGGACGGAAGAAGGCGATTTATTGCGAAGGCTGTGGTTGTCTTACCACATCCGCTTTCACCGACAAGGCCCAGGGTTTCCCCGGGTTTCATGGCGAAGGAAACGTCATCCACAGCTTTGACATGTCCGCCAAGAACTTCGAAGTATACCTTCAGATGGTTCACTTCCAGAAGATAATCCTCACCTTCCCTGTAAGGGAGGGTGGAAGTCTCGGTCGTGTCTTCCGTTTCGAACGTCTGTTCTTCCTTTATCTCCATATCTTCCATCTTATCGCCTCCTTCTCAGTCTCGGATTGATTATTTCTTCGAACGCCCTACCTACAAGGAAGAAGCCAAGCACCAGGAATGTTATGGCCAGACCCGGGGGCAACAGCCACCACCATGCGGTCAGCGTGTATCCAGAACCGTGGGATATGCTGTAAAGCATCATTCCCCAGCTCATGGTCGTCGGATCTCCGAGACCTATGAAACTGAGCGAGGCCTCTCCAAGAATGGCGCCTGTGACCGCAAATGTCATGTACAGGAAGGCCAGAGGCATGACGTTCGGCACTATATGCTTTATCATTATTCTCGTATTGCTGGCACCTGTGACCCTTGCCGCATCTATGAAAGGTCTCTCTTTGAGTGAGAGCACCTGTGACCTTATAATCCTGGCCGTCCCCGGCCATCCGACAAGGGTTATGGCAAGTATGATGTTCCATATGCTCGGACCCATAAGCGATGTGAACACTATTATCAGCGGCAGGAAAGGCATGACCAGGATAACATCCGTGAACCTCATGAGGACACTATCTATCCACCCGCCGAAGTATCCGGAAACGACACCTACGAGCACTCCTGTCAGCACCGAGAAGAAAGCCGCTCCGAATCCCACGATGAGCGCTATCCTTGAACCCCATATGAGCTGGCTGAATATGTCCCTGCCCATCGCATCAGTTCCCAGCAGGTATGTATTTCCGGACGGGTACGTACCTGGAGACAGCGGTGCCAGATATTTTCCGTTGGTTGAGAGCGCGGCCATGTCTCCGTTTGAGGATGTGGCTATTATCGCAGCATAGATGAATTGTGTTTCTTCAGGAGAGTGAGGAATCGTTGGTGCGACAAAGGGAGTGTGCAGAGGTACTCCTTCCTCTATCGTGGATTTCCATCTGATTCCACCCTGGTTTGTGAAAGCATATAGGGTGCCTTCATCGGTTACGAAGTAACTTATGCCCTGGTCGCCGTAATATACTCCTCTCTGGCTAACCGTGCCGTATATATCGTTCTTCCAGACATAGGGATTGTCCTCGACCTGAATGTCCTTTGCCCTTATGCAGAATACGGTGCTCATCTTCTGTCCGCCTTTCAGATAGGATATGCTGGCATAAATGCTCTGGGTCTCCGGATCGTCAGGAGTCACATAAATGTCCGGAACCTGATGCTCGCCTTTTCCGAGATTCAGATATTTCTCTCTTTCTCCGGCCCTTTTAAGCCCTTCCGTTGTGTTTTTGTCGTATATCCTTATGCCATAGATGTAGCCATCGGATGTTCCGGCAAAAACCAGAGCATCTTCGTCTGCATTTACGGAATAGTATCTGCTCATGAAAGGTTTGCTGAACTCCACATTGAAACTGGAGTTCCACAGAACCGTTCCGTCCGTTGCATTCAAACCGTAGAAATGTCCGTCCCTGCTCGTCAGCACGACCATATTGCCGACATCGACGGATATGGGCGAATAAAACCCTGTTCCGTTTAGGGTCGTTGTCCAAAGTACGTTTCCTCCGCGTAGCGAGAACGCACAAACAGTGCCGTTGTCCGTTGTCACAACGACTCTGTCATCGCTCATATTGCTCTCGTTTCCATAGAATATCGATATGGACTGAGATATGCTTCCGTTTATGTTGGTAAGCCATAGGCGCTCGTATTCCACAGGGAACAGTTTTTCACCGCCACCGCTTGTCTCGTAGTGAACTCTAGCATTTATCGCCACGACATTTCCGGTCGTCGAACCCACGAAGATGATTCCCTCTTTTGTCTCTTCGGAAGCGTTCCCTATGATGGCCGAGCGGTAAATGCTGACAGAAGATACTACGGGGCCGAAATCTACGGGTATCGCACTGCTAATGCGGTCATTTGCGGTTAGCTGGGGCAGACCGGTCGGCGTACCATCCACCGGTGACACTCCGAGCACTCCCTTTCCTACACTTCCGGTGCTCAGATATATGACCTCCAGATACTTGGATTTCGAGAATTCTCCGAGTCTCATATCAAGAGGTGAGCCGTCGTGTAGGAGCCCCACGGGTTCGTCATAAATCGGATATTTCACCGTTTCAAGAGTTCCGTTAACAAAGACATATCCCGTGTTGTTCACTATGTAGTTGCTGGAATCCCCCCATAGATACTGCGGTTCTATGATGTCCTTGTCGGGGGCCATCCACATGACCGGGTCTCTCTCCGAAGCATACGGAATTATCGGGGCGAATATGGCCATAAGTACGAAGAATATGATTATACCGAGACCTATGACTCCCAACTTGCTTTGTTTGAAAAGCCTCCAGTTCTCTTTGAAGACCTTTTTTGAATCCCTTATCCTATCTTTAAATCTTGACGCCATCTTATCACCTCACAGTCTGACCCTCGGGTCCAGATAAGCATAGAGTACGTCTGCCAGAGCATTGAATACAAGCACTAGTATGGCTATTATGTAGAAGACTCCCTGGACCAGCGGATAGTCGTAGCTTAGAGTGGCCTCCACCAGCGTTCTTCCCATGCCGGGCCAGGAGAAGATGGTCTCCGTAAGAACACCTCCGCTTATTATGAAGCCCAGTCCCATCGCAAAGGAAGTTATGACGGGTAACATGGCGTTTCTCGCGGCATGCCTGTACATTATCCTCCTTTCCGGGATTCCTTTGGCTCTGGCCGTTATTATATAGTCCTCGGCCAAAGTGTCCAGCATGGAGTTCCTCATCAGAAGTATGTTGCCCGCGAGACCGGCAATCATCAGCGTTAGCAGAGGCAGGGCCAGATGATACAGTATGTCCAAAACGGCATCGAAGCCTGGCAAGGGATTGCCGTATTGGTCCACGCCGCCCAGACCGCCTATGGGGAATATCTTTATCTGAGAAGCGAAGAACCACAGCATAATCAGAGCGAACCAGAACAGAGGCATGGAATAGAAGAACAGAGAGACCACTATACCTGCTATCTCTCCCTTAGAGCCTCGCCTCCATGCCATTATGGCCCCTATCAGAATGCCCAGAACATAAGATATCACCATGGCGCTACCAAATAGAAGCAGCGTGGGCCCTATTTTCAGAGATATTATGTCAGCCACCGGCTTAGAGTAATAGAAAGAAACTCCGAGGTTTCCGGTGAGCATGTTCTTCATGTACAGAACGAACTGTTCCCATAGCGGTTTGTCCAGCCCGTATTGTCTTCTCAGTATCTCCCTCTGTTCCGGCGTGAACTTCGGGCTCATAACCATGGATGCCGGATCGCCGGGCATGAGCCTGAACATGAGGAATAACATCACGAGAATGACTATAAGGGTGATTACTATCTGAATTGACCTTTTTATTAGATATTC
>JAJRTH010000009.1 GCA_024278375.1 archaeon
ATCCGGAGACCTCGATGTTAGAAATAAGGTATGGTTCATACCATACCTGCGCTTTGTCTCTCATAGAAGATGAAAGGGATAAACAGGTGATAGGTATGTTGAAAGAATGCAACTGTGACATATGTCTGTGTATAAGACAACCCAGCACTTCTGACCGAAAACCTTATAAACCACAATACATACTACATCTTGTATCCGAGTGAGGTCGGAGACACAATATAAAGGATAATTCGAGGTAGAGAGATGAAATGCCCGTACTGCGGAAACGTGGAAACCCGAGTGATCGACTCGCGATATTCGGAAGATATGGAAGCCATAAGACGGAGAAGAGAGTGTCTGAACTGCGGAAAGCGTTTCACAACCTACGAAAGGGTCGAAATCGCACCGATAATAGTGATAAAGAAGAACGGAGAGAAACAGGAGTTCATACCCGAGAAGGTAAAGAAAGGAATGCTCAAGGCATGCGAAAAGAGGCCCATAAGCGAGGAGGATATAGACATAGCCGTGCAGGAGATCGAGAGAGAACTGAGGAACAGGGATTCCATAGAGGTGCCTAGTGTGGAAATAGGCGAGATGGTCATGGAAAAGCTCAGAAAGATGGACAAGGTGGCATACATAAGATTCGCATCGGTCTACCGTGAATTCGCAGATGTTGAGACCTTTGAGAAGGAAATAAGAAACCTGATAAAAGAGAAATATGGAGGCATATAAATGCAGATAAAGGAAGTAAGGAAAAGAGACGGTAAGATCGTACCGTTCGACCAGGAAAGGATTACGAACGCAATAAACAAGGCTTTCACGGCCAAGGGATATTCGCCGGATACTGCAAAGCTTCTCTCGAAGAGCCTTTCAGACAAAGTGGTTGAGAAGCTGGAGAAGAGGTTTGCCGGCGAGATACCCGAGATAGAGGATATACAGGACCTTGTGGAATCCACCCTGATAGAGGAGAACTTCAGCAAGGTTGCGAAGGCGTATATACTGTACAGGAAGCAGAGAGAGGATGTCAGAAAGCTAAAGGAGACGATGCTCGAAGTGGACAAGGTCATGGACGGATATCTCGACCAGATAGACTGGAGGGTGAATGAGAACAGCAACTCCGGATATTCGCTTTCCGGACTGCTTATGCATGCTGCGGGCTCCGTTGTCGCCAATTATGTCCTCACGAAGGTATATCCGAAGGATATAGCAGATGCTCACAGAAACGGGGATTTTCACATTCACGACCTTTCCATGGGAATCGCAGGATACTGTGCGGGGTGGAGCCTCAAACAGCTTCTCATGGAGGGATTCAACGGTGTGGAGGGAAAGGTCGCATCTTCGCCTCCCAAACATCTGGAGACCGCTCTGGGTCAGATGGTCAATTTTCTCGGAACCCTGCAGAACGAGTGGGCAGGCGCCATGGCATTCTCATCTTTCGACACATACCTTGCACCGTTCGTGAGGGTCGACAATCTTTCCTACAAAGAGGTCAAACAGGGCATTCAGCAGTTCGTGTTCAGCCTAAATGTGGCTAGTCGGTGGGGCGGGCAAACGCCTTTCACCAACATAACCCTGGACTGGGTCGTCCCGCAGGACCTGAAGGATGAACCGGCCATTGTCGGCGGAAAACTCATGGATTTCACCTATGGAGAACTCCAGAAAGAGATGGATCTGATAAACAGGGCGTTCATAGAGGTCATGATGGAGGGGGATGCCAATGGCAGACCTTTCACCTTCCCGATACCCACCTACAATGTCACCAAGGACTTCGACTGGGACAGTAAGAATGCCAACCTTCTTTTCAGGATGACTGCGAAATACGGACTTCCCTACTTCCAGAACTTCATAAACAGCGATCTTGACCCGGGCGATGTCAGGTCCATGTGTTGCAGGCTCCAGCTGAACCTCAAGGAGCTAAGGGCAAAGACAGGGGGGCTTTTCGGCTCCGGGGAATGTACCGGCTCCATAGGTGTCGTGACCCTGAATATGCCAAGAATAGGCTATCTTTCCAAGACAAAGGAGGAGTTCTTCGAGAGGGTAGGCCATCTTATGGAGCTCGCCAAGGAATCCCTCGAACTCAAAAGAAAAGTCGTCGAGAGGAATCTCGAAAACGGCCTGCTTCCGTATACGAAAAGATATCTGGGCAACCTGAACAATCACTTTTCCACCATTGGCCTTGTGGGAATGAACGAAGCACTGCTGAACTTCATGGGAAAGAATATCGGAACCGATGAAGGAAGAAAATTCGCGATAGAGGTTCTGAACTTCATGAGAGAAAAGCTAACTCAGTTCCAGGAAGAGACAGGGAACATATACAATCTGGAGGCAACCCCCGCCGAGGGAACCTCATACAGACTGGCCAGGATTGATAAGAAGAAATACCAGGACATAATAACCGCCGGAGAGGATGAGCCTTACTACACGAACTCCACACAACTTCCCGTAGGCTTTACGGACGATGTCTTCGAGGCCCTGGACCTTCAGGATGAGCTTCAGATTCTCTATACCGGCGGAACCGTTCTACACGGATTTCTGGGAGAGGAACTGGACAGTCCTGAATCCTGCAAGCTGCTCGTCAGAAGGATAGCCGAAAACTACCGTCTCCCATACTACACCATAACACCGACCTTCTCGATATGCAAGAAGCACGGATACATCTCCGGAGAGCATTTCACATGCCCGAAATGCGGTGAGTCCACAGAGGTCTATTCAAGGGTCGTCGGATACTTCAGACCCGTCCAGAACTGGAACAGAGGAAAGAAGGAGGAGTTCAAGCAGAGGCTGGAGTTCAACATAAAGACGCACGGAATAAGACCCCCGTCTCCCCCGCGTAAAAAGGTCGAGGGAGAAGAGCCGGCACAGATCCTCTCTTCATCCGCCCACCTGGGTGACGGAGAGGTCGTGGCTGAAGTGACCCCGCTCACACCGCCCGCACAGCAGGAAAAAAAGGTAGCAAAGTATCTCTTTTTCTGGGGTGAGCACTGTCCGCACTGTCCCGCAGTTAAGTTATATCTCGAAAACAACGTTAAGATACCCGGAGACTCATACAGCGTGGACACACCCGAGGGGTATGACCTTGCAATGAAGTACAACGTCATAGGCACGCCAACCGTCATACTCTTCGATGAGTCAGGCAAGGAACTGGCAAGCGTACACAACATCGGAGGACTTCGAAAATGGTTGTGATAAATGGCATGCAGAAAACTTCTCTCATAGACTATCCCGGGAAGATTGTCACAACAATCTTCTTCGGGAACTGCAACTTCCGGTGCCCCTACTGCCACAACTCCGATCTGGTTTTCAACAAGGACCTTCAGCAGATAGACGAATCCGTACTGCTGGAATATCTGGATAAAAGGCGGGGAATGCTGGATGGGATATGCATAACCGGTGGAGAGCCAACCCTCCACTCCGACCTTCCCGATCTGATAAGGCATGTGAAGGAAAGGGGATTCCTGGTGAAACTGGACAGCAACGGCACGAACCCGAGGATGCTGGAGGAATTGTTTGCGGAGAACTTGGTGGATTACATAGCCATGGACATCAAGGCACCGAAAGATAAATACTCCTAGATAGTGAAGGTCAATGTGAACATGGACCTGATACAGAGGAGCATAGACCTCATACGGGAGATGGCGCCGGATTACGAGTTCAGGACCACGATAGTAAAGGAAATGCTGGGTGAAGAGGACATAATGGCAATCGGAGAGTGGATAAAAGGCTCCAAAAGATACGTTCTTCAGCAGTTCAAGCCCCATAAGCCTCTGGATCCGAAGTGCATGGAATGCCATGGTTACACCAACGAAGAAATGGAATCCTTTGCAGAAAAAATCAGATCTTACTTCGACGAGGTTCTTGTAAGGGCGACATAAACCTTTAACCGATATTTTCAGAAAAGTACAAATATAGAATACGGGTTGAGCCTGCGATGGAAAAACGGATAAAGGCGGCTCTTGCCCTTTCAATCCTGTCTCCCGTTTTCGGTGAACTTATAAGCGGCTCATCTCCACCTCTCGAATTTTTCAACCCACTGGCTTTTATATTTCTCTGGGGTCTTTACGGAGGAGGGGTGCTCATCATGCGTGAGCTTTGGGTGAGATGGGGAGCGGGGTACATGAGACTGATGATTATCGGAATGACATACGGGATAATAGAGGAGGGACTGGCCATAAAATCCTTCTTCGACCCGAACTGGATGGACCTCGGAATCCTAGGAACCTACGGAAGGATTGCTGGCACAAATCTTGTCTGGGCGGTGTGGCTCTCGATATTCCATGCAATATACAGCATAACGATACCGATACTTCTTATAGGCATACTTTACCCGGAGTTCAGGGGAAAGAGGCTTCTTACGGATAAAGGCCGGAAAAAGGTACTTGCGGTATTCCTCCTAACCTGCGCTCTGATATTCGGCCTTTTGAACCCCTATGCACCTCCGCCGGTCCAGTATATCCTGACACTCCTAGTTGTAGCGGCGTTCTTGAAATTGAGCAGCGAAAAAGAAGTGTGGAACCCCTCCATCCGTCTGCCTCTGGAAAGACATCCTTTCCTTTGGGGCACCGCCTTCGCCTTTTATATGATGTTCATGTTTACCATTCTGCCGAAATCGGGAATGCCTTTTTGGGTACCATGCATACTGGGAGTTCTCATGACCCTAGTGTTTTACGGCTCTCTGGACAGACTCTCCGAGAAAAGAATCCTTGCCCTGATAATGGGTCTCATGACCTTCCTCATGCTGATAGGCATCGTACTGGAATTGAACGGCGTCATAGGTGCCGCTGCAGCCGGACTTCTGATGTATGTCCTGCTCTTCAGAATATACAGAAAACTGCCGGACACCCCCTAAAACTTTAAATTCACACAGACTATGGCGGCGATATGACCGAAAGGAGAATAAAGAGGATTTTCGAGAATTCACCGGACGACATAGGGGCAATACTGCTTTACAACGGCTCGGAACCCCATCAGGATGTGAATTTTTTCTATGTTACCGGCCTGGCAAAGGGACTGTTCGAAAATTCTGCGGCTGTCATATACCCCGACGGGAGCGGCATCATAATAACCAGCAAACTGGAGGAAGAGAGCGCAAGGAAAAGCCGGCTGGATATGGAGACGTTCTCCACAAAGAGGGAATTCAGAGATGCCATGAAAAAGGCACTCGATGTGGACGGCAGGATAGGCATAAATTTCGAGGACATTCCCCACACATCGTACAGGAAATTCAAGTACATCGCAAAGGGCAGAAAATTTACCGATGTTTCGGAACCGCTGGAAAAGACCAGGATGATAAAGGACAGGGAGGAGATAGAGCGCATCAAAAAAGCGGGGAAGATAGCGGCAGAAGGTCTTAAAGCTATGGCGGGCTCACTCTGCGAGGGTATGGCGGAATACGAAGCGGCGGCAATTCTGATATATGAGATGATGAAACGAGGTGCCACGGGCCCTGCCTTCGAGACGATATCCTCCTTCGGTGAGAACAGTGCCGAGCCGCATTACACTTCGGGTGGAAGGAAACTCAGAAGAGGAGATTTCGCGCTCTTCGATTTCGGTGCCAGATATGACAGATACAATTCCGACATAACCAGGACCTTCATCATGGGGAAGGCGGATAGAAAGCAGAGAGAGATATACGAAATTGTCAGAGAGGCCCAAGAGGCGGGCATAGATGCTATCAGAGAAGGGGTTTCCGGTCCGGATGTGGATGCAGTGGCCAGAGAGATCATCGAAAAAGCGGGATATGGTGATATGTTCATACACTCTCTGGGACACGGTCTTGGACTTAAAGTGCATGACGGAGGAGGTCTTTCTCCGAGGATGAAGATGGAATTGAAGGAGAACATGGTATTAACCGTGGAACCGGGCATATACATACCTGGCTTCGGCGGTGTGAGAATAGAGGATGACATTCTCGTCAGAAAGAACGGGGCGGAGATACTGACGGAGTTCCCGAAGGAGATGATGGAACTGTGATTCAGAGCTCGATGAAGGACTCCACGAACCTGTCCACCAGGTCGTCGAGAAAGCTCTCTTTATAGGTTATTATCAGGTCTGAAACTTTTTCTGGGTCACTTACAAGATACCTTTTTTCAGCACCCCCCTCTTCCAGTAAAACTCCTGCCTTCAACATCTTGGATATGTGAAAGGAGAGGGTGGATTTGGACACGCCCAGAGAGTTCACGAGTTCGGAGAACGACGCCCCCTCCCTCGATATGCAGTATATCAGAATCGATCTGCATATCCTCTGTCTAAGTATGGCGAGAATGCGCTTGTCTGGAGCACTTATCTTTCTGGTACTGTAATATCTTTTCTTCCGCCCGTCCTGATAGACACTAAGAAGACCTTTTTTTACGAGGTAGGCCAGATGATATTCCAGAACACCTGTTGACATTCCCAGACCCCTCTGTATCTCTCTCATGTACACTCCCGGATTCTTCTCGACGAAAGAGTATATGGTTCTCCTGTTCTCCAGATCCAGAGGTTCAGACATGTTCATCCTTTTAACACTGAGAGATAGATAAGGGCAATCGCAGAGAAATCCAGAAGAAGCATGGTGAAATCCTCGGGCATTTTCCCTTCCGATAGTGCGAGGAACACTACATACATCCCCTTCATCATGAAGACGAAGAGCGCCAGGGCCACGAAGCCTATCTTGAGACTACCGGTCCTTTTCCAAGCGACCAGGGAGGTCAGGAAGAGCACGGTCGAAAGCCCTGCGAGGAGCGCTCCGAGAAAGAGCTCTATTTCATTCAAATCATCACCTCAAAGGCATTATCGAACTAGTAAATAAGCTTAAGGGAATGGTTATATATGGCATCTTTTCTGCCATTCTGGGGCCATGAGATAATGCCGAGGTGGCCCAGTCCGGTAAGGCGCGAGCCTGGAGAGCTCGTGGGCGTATGCCCTCGGGAGTTCAAATCTCCCCCTCGGCGCTTCCCTTCGGTCAGCGCCTCGGGGCGACTTTTTGTTTCACAAAAAGTCTGAGTTGCAAAGATACTTCATATTTTTGCTCTTCTCTCACTCGGTGCCATATCCATCTTTAGAGTCCCTGACTGTCCGTGACAGAGTCGTTGTCCGGATTTAAAATAATATAGGTAGGGCACAGGTTGCTAGATTTCCATCTAACATTTTGTCATAATCTCCTGGGTTTCAGCCATTCTTTTAAGTCTCTGCTCTCTGATTTTCCATTAAACGATATATTGATTTAATTCCTATACTCTGCAGCTTGCTGCGGTTGGATTCTTAATTCGCCGCTCAAAAGCACATTATATATCATAAACTTCCTCATCACTTCGTTTATCGCAGAGCTATGGGCTCTTACACTTTCACCGAATACTCTCTTGACTGAAGAAAGCACACCTTTTAGAGCCTAGGTATACTCGGACCGATTTCTTATATACTTCTTATTGGTTACTTCCTTCCGAGCTATGGTGTATCCCTTTCTGTGATTTTGGAGTATGGCGGAATAGATATGGCACCATGGCTTATATGCTAATAATATTTTCTTAGCAGAAGACTTCCTGTGGAAGTCTGTAAGACTATTTTTGCGACAGAGCACCTCGAGACTGCCAACATAACATTTATAAGATTAAAACCCGTCCTAACTGATAATAAGCAGAACGTCAGGACGGGGTGCATGCTCTATGCTCGAACAACTGGTAAAATGGTTAAGGAGTAAAAAAGTTTTCGTCAGGGC
>JAJRTH010000010.1 GCA_024278375.1 archaeon
TAGACACAGTGAGTGAATACGGCGGTCTCGAAAAGATCAGGAAATATGTTGAAGAGCAGGGAGGAAATCTGACTCAATTGCAGTTGTCATCCTTCTAATGAAGATACCCCGCAGCTTGCTGCGGTTGGGAGCTTCATTTTATTATTTTCCCGCTCTTTTCTTTCGATGGAATGTTACATAGACCAGAGCCATCGCCCCGATAATCCACACAAAATCCAGAGAGGGTGTGGATGGGGGATTTTCTTCAGGAATCTGAATGCTGACCACTTCAGAAAGATTGCTCTCTCCTATGGGATTAACGGCACTTACAGAATAGTAATATGTCTTTCCTTTGCTTATGTCAGAATCAATATATTCGGTTGTAGAGCCATTAACGGATGCGATCAGTTCCAGAGAATCTGAGGATGTTCCTCTATATATCCTGTACTCGGTTATCGTAGCGTTTCCATCATCCAATGGTGGGCTCCATGTGAGCTTTACCTTTGAATCAGAAAGGGTTGCGTTGGGTGTTGGGGGCGAAGGATTTGTAGGGTTTTTTCCAAGGTTATTTTCATAACCGGGTGTTGGATGAGGCTCATCATAAAAATCGTTGGTGAAGTTATCGGTATCATAACCTCCACGGTAACGGGCCCAAGAATGGTTTGGGCTCAGAGAAGGTAACTGACCATCTTCTTTCCAGTAGACACTATCTATCAACACCCATGTCTCATTATCCAGATGAAAACTGTCATTATAGGGCCCAATCCCGTTTTCTATAATTTGAGTACCTTCTGGAACAGCCCACCACCTTGTAAAGTTGCTTTTCTTCCCACAAAGTATCAGATACTCATCAGGACCCAATACAACAGGCCTTCCATTTGAAAGATGGCTAAACTGAATTGGACCGTTGAGATAATAAAACCAAATGAACCAATTGGTTATATTTATAGGTGTCGAAGTGGGATTATACAACTCAATCCAACTCGCATCGTGATATAATTCATTATAACAGATTTCATTTATCACAATATGACTAGTTGGGATATGTTCCCCTGTATTTTGTGATGTTGCAGGTATTGATAAAACGGTAGATATTAGAATAAATATTATTAGAATACATATGATTTTGCTCACTTTGCATCACCTCACAAATAAGTGTTACCTCCTAAACTAGAGGGGTCTTCTTTTTGGTGATTATCATAATACTCACTATAACTATCTCCGATAGAAGAGTCATAGAAAGGGTCGTTGTCGTTTGAATATTCAAATGCTTCGTTCATAGATATATAGCCATTACTATCATCATCTACACCAGTATGATACGAAGCAGTTCCGCTTGAGATGTCCCCACTTATAGGAATAAAGGCCTTTCCAAAATAGTAAATAAACGGGTCCCGAGTGGCACCATCCTCATTAGCGCTACCACTTGACACATCATTTTCTGTACATGCTGTATAAACTATCCTTTTGCTAGAACTTAAATCGTCTAGAAAACCTCCGCTATAACATTGCTCCATGACTATTACCATTCGAGAATACGAAGTGATCTTGCCAACATAGTCACCCCCTGCAAATACGGGGGCACTGAGTTTTTGGTTGTTCCAAAGACAGATATACTCCTCGCCATTAATTTGCATACCGTGGTCTGTCGTCATTATAAAGAGGAAATCATTTTCAGTCATTTTTGAGGCAAGAGTACTAAATACATTGCGTAGATTTGTAGCAGTTGCAGTCCCATCCACCATAGTGGCATGTGTACTCACTTCAATGGCTCCATCCGGAATTCCATCCCCATCATTATCTGCACCACCCGGTTGAGAGCTTTGACAATTTGAGGTGGAGATAGGTTTCCCATCAGCATATAAAACATAAATGTTTTCTGGACTGTAACCATAATGTTCTATTAGTATATCGTACATATCAACCAAATCATTCCAATATCTAACATGATTATTTACAGCATCCCACCCACCTGCTATCAAAACAGCATACCTATTATTGTACACAGTCGGGTCCTGCCATCCTCCATTTGGTGTTCCGCAAACAACCTCGTACTTATCCCACATACCATCTCCATCCGTATCTACTTTTCTTGGATTTGTTGTGTAGGTATTTATCTCCTCTTTATCATTCAATCCATCTCTATCCGTATCCGGGGCTCTTGGGTGAGTTCCATATCTCTTTTCCTGATAATCATTCAGACCATCGGAATCCGAATTCGGATTGTTTCTGTACGACCATATGTGATATGGGTCCATATTTCCGGCTGCTGGCTTAATAATCTCACCTGCATCATTGAAATCTCCATCACCGTTCAGATCCCGTTTTACAGTCCATCCGTAATCTTCTTCCGCATCGTGGAGACCATCGCCATCCTCATCAGGTAACGCGGTGAAAGAGTTAATGGGGGAAATTACTTCTTCGCCCGGATTAGTAACAGAACGAACCTTATAAGCATATTTTTCTCCTTTTACTAAAGGTTTGTCGGGATTATCTTTTCTTATCAATATCTGATGACTTATTCCATTGTCCTCTAAAACATCAATAGAAGAAGCCCATCCAGTAGGGGAGGTTTCATCTGCAATTTCAATAAACAAAACTTCATTTATACTGCATTTTTCACTGGTTGTCCATGATATTCTTTCCCCCTCAATCCGGTTCCCATTTTTTATCTCATAGTAATCACTTGATTTAATCCCAGAAATGAGTCCTTTAGTCTTGAATGTGTGCACATCACTCCTAGCTGTAGCTCCATCTGCGCATGTAGAACGCACATAATATTCATAGGTGGTGGACGCCAGAAGACCAGTAATTGTTACGCTATGAGCTTTGACGTTATTTGAAATCCTAACAGACTGCCAAGAACCTAAATACCCATAAAATACGACGGAATCGCTGTCTCGACTTGTAGTCCATGTTATAGTCACTTTTGTATAGGATTTCTTACTGACTTCAGGTCCAGAAGTTATATAATTGTTTATAGTAGGTGTTGTAAACTCTCCATCTGCTTCAGCTATTTCTATATCTCCTGAGAGTATTGTAGCTTCGTCTGCAGATGTCGGAGTAGTTTCACTGTATTGCGAATGAACAGTATAATAATATGTAGTACCTCTCTGAAGACCGGTTAAAGTTACAGAGTGATATACACCAGAATCTCCTGTGACGATATCAGTTTTTTGAGAAGGATTTGTACCATAATATACTACGGATGAGCTTTTCAGATTGGTTTCCCACACAATGGTAGCAGAATTTGTCGTAAGAGAGTCTATAGAGGGCCCTGAAGTTATCTTCAAAAGCTGCGAATCTGTCCTAATAGAATAGGGACCATATGTATCCTGTTTATTTCCGGTTCCTTCCACAATCTCTTGGGCAGTAATTGTATAGGAATATTGAGTATTGGGAGAAAGTCCAGTGAAGGTGTATTCAAAATATGCAGGTACAGTCTCATCGGTAAAGCCTTGGGCCTCCGAATAAGAAAAAGTATGGGATAATGTGCCCAGAGTCACTTTAGTTGCCCAGAAACTACCTTTAGGAAGCCATCCAACATGCCATGATATCTTTATTGTTGTCGGAGTAGTAGTTGTAGAGACGCCCCAGATGCTTATATCTCCCACACCCGGCGCAACAAGTATCTCATTTACTCCTCCCAGATATTCCTGTGCAGTATCAACTATTATCCAGTCGTTCCTCGGGTTTCCACCGAGGAATCCGTCCATTTTCTGGGATATGTCGTTCTGTACCTTTCTAGCGGCAGCCCTGTAATTTCCTCTTTCTATCAATTTTTCAACTGTCTCATATTTGTTTATCAATGGCTCTCTTTTATTTGGATTTGAGAAGTAATCGTCAGGCAGGGATGCGATATAGTTCTGTGCTGTCTGAACCGTTGCCACAAGAGATTCCGTTGTCTGACCTATGTAGCCATCCACGATATTGTTCTTGAAATATATCTCATAGTTTCCATCTGTATAGTTCTGCCAGACCTCGAACTTATAGTATTCGTTTGTCAATGCTGCCTTTTGCTGGGAGTCGATGAACATATCCGGATGCAGAGATTCTCCACCCACCGTTATCCTCGAATCCGTCTTTATCGTGTTTCCGTTCCAGTCCAGAGTGGTCTCATATATCTCATAGTTGCAGTTCCTGTAATCACTCCAGAGAACATGGACATAACCGTATTCATCCACTCGGGCAACAGGCTGGAACGATGTTCCGAGAGCATTGGTGAGAAGTATATCTTCACTCCATTCTCCATTCCTGTAAACCTTGAACCATAGCTCATAGTTGTGCATTCTGTTATCGGACCAGATGAAATAAATGCCCTGATCCGATGCTTCAAGAGCCATATAGTCTTCATCCACATCCGTGAGCTGTGCTATGGTCTGATAGTCGCTCCAGCTCTCACCATTGTTAATGCTTTCCCAGAAATAGACATTTTTAGTACTGTAGTCTGCAACGGCCACGTATATTTTATTAGGATTCCCTTTCACAACAGCTATCTCAGGAACTCCTGAGAATTCCCTGCCACCTGAGGGGTTTGGTAGCCTGTATGTTTCCACTTCTCCGTCAACTGTCCATTTTATGACTATCCCGAGGAAGAAATCAGGCTCTCCCAGAAATGACCATGCTCTGTATGCGAGATAAACCTCCCGGCCTGCGATTTCTATGGATGCTTTGTCTCCCCTCAGCATATAAGGATCATACCATGTGTTTCCACCATCATCGCTGTAAAGGATGTAAAGAAACGGAAACTTTCCCGGCGGTGAGCACTCAACAGCCATTGCCAGATACTGCCCATTGGAAGCCATATCCAACCTAGTGATCTCCAGGCTTGGATTGTCGAATATCACAAAGGGTTGGGACCATGTCCAGCCTAAATCATCGCTCTGGGACATCATTATGGTGTTTCTGTTTTCAATCCAGAATATTTTTAATTGATTCTGGTAATAATAAACCTTTGGATATGTTGAATTATCCTCTGTTTCGGTTATCCTGTACTTAGGAAGAGTGGAAGTTATTTCCATCGTTGCTGTATCGGTATATCCATCGTCATCCGTGACCTTTAGTTTTACTGTGTAGGTCCCTTCTTTGAAGATATGGTTTACCGAAATTCCAGATGCAGTCTCCCCATCTCCGAAATCCCACTCATAGGAAACTATTCTCCCATCCCTGTCGTATGAATTCGAAGCGTCAAAATGAACGGAATCCAGATATGCTCTTGGGGTTGTTGTGCTTGGCTCTATGATTGCGACAGGAAGATATTTTATGGTTATGGTGAGAGTATCGGTATCGGTATAGCTGCCATATGTACCTCTCACAGTTACAGTATATGTTCCAACAGAAGAATATGAATGATAAACCGTGCTGCCTGTTCCCGTATTCCCATCCCCAAAATCCCATGTAAAAGAAGTTGAAGTGGTTACATCACTCATTCCTTCTAGAATATTTCCGAACTGTGCTGCGGCCATGAATTTTATACTCTGTCCAGGCTCTGCTTCGGATGGCGATGGCTCTGCATCCACTATTAGTACATCTCCCCCCGCAGCAGCGGCCCCCACCATACTTGATAAAGGCACAATGAACATGAGTGCCAGAAACAGAGCTATCCACCTACTGGCTATTGAATCTTTTTTTTGTCCAATATCGTGCATACGCTCACCGGTACTCTATATGCAAGGTAATATAAGAACTTTTCTTCATTTTGCTGTACATTTCTGTCCAGAAAGCTTTATAAACAATTGAATAATTGCGCAATTGTAAAGGTGATTGAATGTCCGAGATATGCAGCACATATAAAGAGCACAGCGACAGGATCGCCGAAGCCGTGAAGAGGATCCCGAAAGGTGACGAGATACTGGAAACAGCGGATTTCTTCGACGCCCTCGGGAACCCAACAAGGTTGAAGATTCTCATGGCCATAATGGATGCGGAGCTGTGCACATGCGACCTTTCCGCCATAACCGGTCTCTCCACCTCGGCCATATCCCACCAGCTGAGGATACTGAAGGACAGGAAGATAGTGAACTACAGAAAGAAAGGGAAAAATGTGTATTACCATCTGGATGATGAGCACATAGCGACAATACTGAGAACAGCTCTCAACCACATCAAGGAGTCCTGATATGAAAAAGAAACTTAAACTCGAAGGTCTGGACTGCGCGAACTGCGCGTACGAGATAGAGGAGGCCCTGAAAAAAGAGGGATTGAAGGCATATGTGGATTTCGCAGGCAAGCAGGCGGTCATAGAAGGGGATGTGGAAAAGGCAAAGAGGATAATCAGAAGAACGGAGCCCACCGTCAGGATACTGGAGGGGGATGAGGGGCACGACCACGGGGATGAGATGAACATCAGAAAAGAGCTGATCTTCATATTCTCCTCCGCAGCGCTCTTCGTTCTCGGCATAATTTTCAGAAACGAACTGCATAACACCCCCTATTCCGCGGGTGAGTATGCGGTATTCATGAGCTCATATCTTCTCAGCGGGGGGAGAATTCTTTACAGCGCAGGGAGGAACATCAGGCACGGAAAGGTATTCGATGAGAACTTCCTGATGGCCGTGGCGACCATCGGTGCCATAATCATCCACGAGCTTCCTGAGGCTGTAGGGGTCATGCTCTTCTTCCAGGTGGGGGAGTTCTTCCAGGGAATCTCCGTGAATCGCTCAAGACGATCCATAAGGGCCCTGCTTGAGATAAGGCCGGACCACGCCAATCTGAAGACCGATGGGAAGATAATCACGGTACCTCCGGAGAACATAAGTCCGGGAGACATAATAGTCGTCAAGCCTGGGGAGAAGATTCCTCTGGACGGAGAGGTCCTTGAAGGGAGAACCCAGGTGGACACATCTCCGCTCACAGGCGAATCCGTACCCGTTGGTGTGGGGCCGGGAGATACGGTCCTTGCAGGAAGCATAAACGGCTCCGGGATGATAACGGTCATGGTCACTAAATCTCTGGAGAAATCATCGATATACAGGATTCTTGAGCTTGTTGAGAACGCGCGGAGCAAGAAGTCCGAGACAGAGCAGTTCATAACGAGGTTTGCCAGATACTACACCCCTGCCGTTGTACTGGGTGCCCTTGCAGTCGCAATTCTGCCCCCGCTCCTCATCCCGGGCGCAGGCTTTTCAGAATGGATATACCGGGCACTCGTGCTCCTTGTGATATCCTGCCCATGCGCTCTCGTGATAAGCATACCCCTCGGCTACTTCGGCGGTGTTGGCAGGGCATCACACAGAGGCATACTTGTCAAGGGCTCGAAGTATCTAGACGCTCTGGCGGAGCTGGACACTGTCGTGTTCGACAAAACCGGTACGCTGACAAAGGGTGTGTTCAGGGTGACGAAGATAGTCCCCGAGAATGGTTTCACGGAAGAAGAACTTCTCAGCATGGCGGCTGCGGCCGAATCCAGCTCCACACACCCGATAGCCAGGTCCATAATCGAGGCATACGGAAAGGAGATTGACCCTGAGACCGTGAAGGAATATCGGGAGATATCCGGCCACGGGATAATGGCAAGAATAGACGGAAGAGAGGTCATCGCAGGAAACGACCGGCTCCTGCATCTCAGGAAGATAGAGCACGGAGCATGCGATGTGAAAGGCACGGTGGTACATCTGGCTGTGGACGGAAACTATGCGGGATACATCCTGATATCCGATGAAGTAAAGGATGATGCGAAGAAGGCCATAGAGGAGCTCAGGGCGATGGGCATAAGGACTGTCATGCTGACAGGGGACAGTGAGATAGCTGCCAGCCTTGTTGCCAAGGAACTCGGGGTAGAGAGATATTTTGCCGAGCTGCTGCCGGAGGAAAAGCTCGATATTCTGGAAAAGCTCAAGGAGAAGGCTGGAAAGGTGGCGTTTGTCGGAGACGGGATAAACGATGCTCCTGTCATTGCCAGGGCTGATGTGGGGATCGCCATGGGAGGTCTTGGTTCTGAGGCTGCCATCGAGACCGCAGATGTCGTCATAATGACCGACGCTCCCTCGAGGGTCCCGGAGGCCATAAGGACAGGTCAAAGAACGAGACATATAGTCTGGGAGAACATAGGCTTCGCCATGGGGGTGAAGGGTATATTCATAGCTCTCGGCATAGTCGGTATGGCGACCATGTGGGAAGCGGTGTTCGCAGATGTCGGAGTCGCACTGATAGCGGTGTTCAATGCGTTGAGGATTCTGAGGTGAGGATTTTGGTATCAATCCTCAGCGTTTTCCACACCCACTCTGGCCAGTCCTCCTTCATATGCTCGATATACTCACCCACACCCTCTTCTCCATAGAGCGCTCTCACAATTCTCATGTTCCTATGTATGGTACACGGGTTATGCCTTCTCAACCTTGTGAAAAAAGGTACATCTGGACCGTCCAGCCAGTAATGGACCTCGTGGGCTTTACCCAGCCTTTTCTCGCTGTTCTTTAGATGGGTTTCAAGGGATGGCACGGGGAAGGATGAGAAAAGACATTAATAGTCTCTTCCATTCCAAATCATGGACCTCCTGAAAGAAGCGGAAAGGATACTCACCTCAGATATGCCCGTGGAGGAGCGCCTGCAGGCCCTCTGCAAGTTCCTCAGAGAGAATGTGGAGCACTACGACTGGGTGGGCTTCTACTTTGTTGACCCGGAGAAAAAGGACGAACTGGTTCTGGGGCCGTATTCGGGAGCGCCGACGGAACATGTCAGAATAAGGTTCGGACAGGGGATATGCGGGCAGGCCGCGGAAACAAGGAATGTTTTTGTTGTGCAGGACGTATCCAAGGAGGACAATTATCTCTCATGCAGCCCTGATGTCAGGTCTGAAATCGTGGTTCCGATATTCAAAGACGGAGAGATAGTTGGGTAGCTCGATATAGATTCTCATAAGCTCGCACCTTTCAGCGGAAAGGATAGAGAGGTTCTTGAAAGGATATGTGAGATGGTCTCGGAGTTGCTCTGATTACCTTTCCTTCGAAATGTTTCCCAGTTTTTTCCTGAACAACCTCACGAATTCCTCGTCACCCGCCTCTTCTGCCATCCGGATGAGTTCCATATACACATCTACGGTCTCCTCTCTTCTGCCGCTTAATGCCAGAACATCACCTTTTAACAGAAGTATTCGCATTTTCGTCTCGTAATCCCAGGGTGCGACCCTCTTTTCCTCTCTTTCTATCAGTTTCAGGGCTTCCTCAATTCTTCCCGCGACTTTAACGTCCTCTATGAACTAAACCCTGACTGCAGGACTGTCTGTCACGGACAGGGCTTTTTTTCGCATTCTCATGGCTTCCTCAAATCTCTTTTCAGACCTGTAAACATCTGCCATAAGGTCCCATATTCTCCATTTCTCCTGTTCCGGGATATCGCCAAGAGAATCTTTGAGGACCTCCAGAGCCTCCCCCCATCTTCTCTCCTTTGAAAGCAGGGATGCGAGCCTGCCCGCTATTTTCATGAGATTCGCCGGGTCTTTTCTCATAAACTTCAGTCCCTCTCTGTAGGCCTTCTCTGCGGAATCGTGATCTCCCATCGTCTCATTCACATAACCGAGATTCGAAACCGTCTGTGCCCCGACCCAGACCTTTCCTTTCGAGTATCTCAGCGATTCTTTGAGATATTTCTCCGCTCTCCGGAGTTCACCGAGCTTTATGTACGCCGTTCCCATATTGTTGTAGAGAACGGCCAGCCCCTTTCTGTTCCCGATCCTCAGCAGTATCTTTTCCGCCTCCAGATAGTTCTTTACGGCCTCTTTCAGGTTTCCCGACCTCAGGTATATATTTCCCAGTGCCATGCGATGTCTTGCCGAGGCGACATCATCACCTTTCTCGAGAGCGCTCTCAAGAAGTCTTCGCTCTATCTTCATGCCCTCCTCCCAGTTCTCTATCTCGGCATTGGCCCTGGCAATTCTCTCCTCTATCTCCTCCGCGCTCCCGAGAATTTCCTCAGCCATCCTGTAATATCGTATGCATTCCTCCCATTTGCCCTCATACGCAAAGGAATCTCCCGTCAGAAGCATGATATCTCCTTTCAATTTCTCTGGGATTTTGTCCGGATTTTTCTGAAAATTCATAAGAGTTCCGCTGATATTCCCGTATAAGGGGAATTCGGAGGCGAGTTCCAGCGCTTTTCCTGCGGCATCCTCCCATTTACCTGCCATCTGAAGGTGATACACCGCCTCGAAACGCTCTTCATCTCCGCACCACGGTGACAGATAGTATTCGGCTGCCTTTTCGTGGCATTTTCTCCTTTCTTCCAGGGGCATGGAGCGGTAGAGCGCCTCTTTAAGCAGGTCGTGCAGGTCGAGTTTTCCCTCTCCGACATCGAACAGAAGCAGTTTTTCCTGCAGTTTCTCAAGAACCTCCGAATCCGTGTCGTACAGTGCCTCGGGATATACCGGAATCCTGTGCACCGAGATTGTTCTCAGGGCCTTTTTTTCCTCCGGGCTCAGGGCGGAGAAGACCTCCTCGTCCAGTATTTTTCTGGCATCCGAGACCTTGAACCCGACATTCCTGTACAGGTTTATGAAAAGAGGGATTCCGCCGGTCATGGAATATGCCCTTTCCAGCTCCTCTCTGTCCGGAAACAGCTCAGCAAGCTCCTCCTTTTCAAGTGCCCTTAGTTCGATCTCATACACCCCCCCTCTGGCAATCTGGCTCCTCCCGAACATGCCGGGCTCCTCTCTGGTTGAGAGGACGATTCTCAATTTCACGGCCTCCAGAAACATGCGCTCTACGAGCTCTCTTACGAATTCCCTCGTTTCATTCCCTGCGAACTGAAAGTCATCGAATATCAGAACCGCATCGAGATCGCGCATCTCCTCGAAGAATCCCGCAGGGCCTCTTTTCCTGTCAACGGTTTTCCTCCCCAGAATCTTCAGGAATTCGTTGAGTTCCTTCATGAGTTCCAGTTTTCCGCGCCCTCTTCTCGCGGTGTACCAGAATATATCGTATCTCTCGGCAAGCTTCTCCGAGCTTCTAAGAAGAAGGGAGGTTTTGCCCATCCCGGCCATTCCCTTTACAATGATGACCTTGAAATCCCTGATGTTTTCGGTTATCGCGGAAAGTTCCTCGTTTCTTCCCACGAAATGACCTCTGCTCTCGGGAGCATGGAAAAGAGTGCGCTTCTTTGCCCCGAAAACTCCGATATCCACCACACCCTCTTTTCTGGAGCTTTCATAGATGTCCAGGATATGAACAGCTATGCCCCTCCTTTTCTTTATGTACTCCGCAACTTCACTAAGGCTCATCTCCATAATCCGCTCGCCGTCTCTTATTCTCACAGGTACCGTTCCGAGGTCTTCCAGGAGTCTCTCGGCCTCTTCCATCCCATGAGAGCTAGGGAAATATGCGCTCTTCTTCCTCTTTTCCCCGCGAATGTACATCACCCTATCCTGGATAAGTTCTCTGCTCTTCAGGGACTTCAGCGCCCTGGATATGGTGCTCTGCGGAAGGTGGAGAGAACCGGATATCCCGCTCTGCGAGATCTCGTAAGGAGCTTCCCATCCGCCTCTGTGCGAGCCGTAGCGGTAGATGTGCAGAAGCACCCTCTGCTCCGTTGTTATGTGCATGCATATCTCCTTTCAAAGTGGTATAAGTGATGGATAAGTATGGGTTGCTTATAAATACTTTCGATGAGAAGAACTGCCCAGGTGATAAAAATGAAGAAAAGAATAATGGCGGTCCTTGTGACCATGGCGATGCTCGTATCCACGATCCCGATAATGGGGAGCGCTGCCGATACGTCCCAGCCCGAGATACCGGAACCCGTAACCGGAACGACGGATATGCTCGGCGGAGGCGGATATGTGCACATTCAGCTGGGAGACAACAGCGAATTCGGGGTGATTTACGGTACGGAGGACAATCCGAACTCCATAATCATACTCGCTAAGGTTGTCAAGTACATCGGAACGGTGGATGCCTACGACAGTAATGGAGCTAAGATAGCCGACGGAAAGTCGGTTAAGGTCGGCATGCTATTCGCGCAGAAGCTCGACACACTCCTGGAGTTCAATGACAGCAACGAGAACGGAATGTTCGATTATACCGGTCTGATACCCTATGAAGGTGCTCTCCTACATGAGCCGGTTTACAAGAGAGTCTCATTGAATGCCGCATGGGAGCCGAGCGAGATAACGAAGGAGGTTGATGGCGACAACACAACATGGACATTCACACTCACGGCGCACAATCTGAGTTACATTCCCGTGGGAAGCTCGCCGACCATAGACGAACAGGTCGCAAACGAGACCCTGGACACCCTTCAGTTCACCTTCCATCTGAGAGCGGAGAAGGTATATACGGGCAATGCGAGCATGCCCCGTTACAGGGTCACCGTGGAGACATACAAAGGGATTTTCGGGAACGAGAAATACAGGATAACCGAGATGGAAAAGAGCATGGAGAATGTCAGCGGCTGGAGGACGAGATACGGCGCCAAATACGACCAGTACATCGAGGGATGGGACTTCGACCCGACAAATGAAAATCCCGCGCTCATGCTGGTATTTCACTCGATATTCGGCCACTATGTCCCGATAAGAGAGGCTCTGTGGCTGAGAGAGGTGTTCATGGCAAGGGTCGGAGCCAACGGAACCGCGAAGTACTACACGGACTCGGGAGAGGAAAGGATAAACGAGACCGTAGCACCCGATTACGGACAGATGATGTATAACTTCAGGGCGAGACAGCTGAGACACAGGTTCATAGAGATAGATGACAACTGGGAAAGGGTTGCCAGGTTTACATGGGTATCAAATGTGACCGTGGACGGCCAGGATATGCAGATGTACGCACAGATACAGGGCGGATTCAGGAAGACGGTTATAGCGAGAGGAAGCGTGTTCACGGGATTCGCAATAATAGGCGGGCTGGTGTATCCGGGAGGCAACCAGATATATCACGACCCGGAGGTCAGCGGAGAGGTCCTGACCGATCTTGGTGCGGTAGCACCCGGCACAACGACAAGGACCGGTTTTCTTGTTCTGGCGCTTGTAGGTACTGCGGTCATAATCGGTGCTAGCTTCTATCTCTACAGAAAGAAGAAAGGCAATGAGTTCGAAGACCTGGCGGAGAGCGCCTTCCCCGAGGAAAGGAGATAAACCCTTTTTCCATTTTTTATCCGTTTTTACTCCGCTCTCAGAAAATTACAAATATGACTCATAGATGAGGGAGAACAGAGACCCGGCTTAGCTCAGTCTGGCGAGAGCGGCGGACTGTAGTGTGTTCCCGGAGAGATCCGGTATCCGCCGAAATCCGCAGGCCCCCGGTTCAAATCCGGGAGCCGGGACCATATTCTACAATAGTAAGATAAGATATGCAGATTATATTCTTCCAGGCATGTTTCAGTACAGGATGGCGGAGAACCCTCTGTGTTTTCCATCGACAAGAATTTTCCCGGAGTCTCTCATAGCTGAAAACAATGCCGAATTCCATCTTGAAATCGGTGGAACTCCTGGGTTTCATGCGGATAACAGCGTATGGTCGTTCTATGCGGAAATATCATGCTCTGTGCATCACAACGGATGGTTCAACACGACTCTGGAAATAGGATTCGGCTCAGGTCTACCCCACACCAGCAGGGAAAGGAACATACTGACAGATGCGCTAGATGTTATTGAGTCCATCATGGAAAGCGAGGTGTCTCTGGTTCTGGGCGGACATAAGCATGTTCCGTGGGTCTGGAAGCCGAACGGAGTGATAATCTTCCACACTGGTTCCTTCGGTTCGAGGAGAGCCCCTGTGGAGAACACATACAACATCGTGGAAATCACCGAAGAAAAGATAGATATTGAAAGGGTTTACAATATGAGTGGGAAGAAGGAAAGGCCTCTGGGAAATCAGGTAGTGTAGCTATAGCTGTATGGGATTGTCAGTGAGGAATTGGCACTCACCTCCAGCACCCATATCAGTTTCCCATCATCGTATTCTGGGTATGGATTTCCACTGTACTGAAGTGTTTCCGATGTGCTCGCATAAACTTCTATTTTTATTTAATTATTATACCCCGCAGCTTGCTGCGGCTGGGACAGGAGATTGGATAGGCAAATAGCAATATACTCTGTGCGTGTTCTATAGCCTATGGAAATGGAACATGCACCTCACTGCACATATCGAATAAGATA
>JAJRTH010000011.1 GCA_024278375.1 archaeon
GAACCTCGTTGGTTATCCGAGCAATACTCCTAGAGATGTGGCAACCGCTCTTACAGGAATACCGTACGACTATGTACAGACATACAACACCACAACCGGACAGATGGACATCCTTGCGGCTACGGACATCATGGAGCCAGGAAAAGCTTACTGGATACACACAACCGCAGCGGCCACGTGGACGCTGGCATGGTAAAAGCGCTCACTCAAAAACCCAAACCCTTTCTTTTTGTTTTGATTTAATTCCTATACCCCCGCAGATTGCTGCGGTTTGTTTATTCAACTCTTTTTTCTCTTATCAATCACCCTTTTGGCCTTTATGCCTTCTTTGGGGATCTCTCCCGGGCCAACCACTTTGACTCTTGGCGTGAGGGTCAGCACCGCCTTTATCTGACTCGTGAGTTCCTTCCCCAGTGCCGCGCTCTCCTCCTCGCTGAGCTTCTGTTTGGATTCCACCACAACATTGAGCTGGTCCATGTCTCCCTCTGTTGTGAGGATTATCTGGTAATTCCCTCCGACCTTTTGGTTCCTCATGAGCACCCACTCTATCTGGCTCGGGAAAATGTTCGTGCCCCGGATTATGAACATATCGTCCGTTCTTGCTTTGACGGGGGCCATCCTAACATGGGTTCTTCCGCAGTCACAGGATGCTGAATCATAGAGATAGGTCAGGTCATGGGTCCTGTATCTGATTATTGGTACGCCTTCCTTTGTTATAGTGGTGAGAACCAGCTCTCCTTCCTCTTCGGGCCCGAGCTGTTCACCTGTCTCAGGATCGACTATCTCCACTATGAAATGGTCCTCCCATATGTGCAGGCCGTCATGATGTTCACAATCCGTCGAAACGCCCGGTCCGGACATCTCAGTCAGTCCGTAGATGTCATAGACCTCCATATCCCACTGCTCTGCCAGCCTCTTTTTCAGACCCTCGCTGAACGCTTCCGCACCGAAGATTCCCTTCCTGACCTTCAGATCCCTCTTTGGGTCTATTCCCATTTTCTCGGCTATGGTTCCGAGATGCACTGCATAAGAGGCCACGCCGGACATGAACGTTGTGCCATAATCCTTCATGAGCTTAAGCTGTCTCTCGCTCTGCCCTCCGCCTGAGGGAACCACAAGGGCCCCGACCTTCTGAGCACCGTAATGGAAACCGAAGGCACCGGTGAAGAGCCCGTAGGGAATCGGATTCTGGAAGACATCCTTTTCTGTAAGTCCGGCCATGGAAAGGCAGCGCGCCATTATCTCCGCCCACACGTCCTCTATGTCATGGCGATTGTATACTACGGTTATCGGGCTTCCCGTCGTACCCGAAGATGCATGCAGCTCTATCGCATCCTCAAGTGGTATGGCGGCCATTCCGAATGGGTAATTGTCTCTGAGGTCGTTTTTAACGGTGAAAGGCAGTTTCGTCATGTCCTCAAGGCTCTTTATGTCCTCAGGCCTAACCCCGACCTCGTCGAACTTTTTCCTGTAAAAAGGTACGTTCTCGTAGACCCTGTGCACTGTTTCCCTCAGCCTTTTCAGCTGGATTTCCCTGAGCTTTGCCCGGTCTATGGTCTCCATATCGGGGTTAAACATCGGCATTCTCACACCTTCTTTCTCAGGTCAAGGACATGTTTCGCCTTTCCCTCTGTTCTCGGCAGGGTTCCCGGTGGCAGGAGCTCGACCCTCGCTCTCAGGGTGAGTACGGCCTGAAGTTCGTCCTCCACTCTCTTCTTCAGCTTCGCCTCATCGTACTTATCCGACTTGTAGTGCTTCGGGTCCACCTCCACCTTAACGTACAGCCTGTCCAGTATCTCGCCTTCGATGACGATCTGGAAGAACTCTCCGGCGAGCTCATCTATGTTCATCAGGACATGCTCTATCTGGCTCGGGAATACGTTCACACCGCCGACAATGAGCATATCGTCGGCTCTGCCCTTGATTCTCATTATTCTCGGGTGATATCTTCCACACTCGCACTCTTCCCAGGTTATCGTCGCAAGGTCCTTCGTCCTGTATCTGAGGAGAGGCATGGCTTCCCTTGTGAGCATGGTAAACACAAGCTCTCCCTTCTCTCCCTCCGGCAGAACCTCTCCTGTCTCAGGGTCTATGACCTCGACAAGGAACTCATCGGACCATATGTGGAGGCCGTTCTGATGCTCGCACTCCACCGCCACCCCCGGGCCGTATAGCTCGCTCATACCGTAGACATCGTGTGCTCTCAGTCCGAAGGTGTCCTGGATCTTCTTTCTAGCCTCCTCACTCCACGGTTCCGCGCCGAACATGCCTATTCTCAGGGCGAAATCCTCATGCGGGTCATACCCCTCCGATTTTGCAGCCTCACCGAGGTAGAGCGCATACGAAGGCGTACATGCCAGAACAGTCGTCCCCATATCTTTCATCATCTTCAGCTGTCTTTTCGTGTTGCCGGTGGCCGTGGGGACAGCCATCGCGCCTATCTCCCTTATCCCGTAGTGGAATCCGAGACCTCCGGTGAATAGACCGTAGCCGTAGGCGTTCTGTATAACATCATCGCTGTTGGCACCGGCGGCGGAATAGGTCCTCCCCATCAGCCTGCTCCATGTTTTCAGGTCTCTTTCGGTATATGTTACAACGGTGGGAGTCCCTGTTGTTCCGGAAGATGCGTGCATCTCCACCACATCCCTGAGGGGAACGGCGAGAATGCCGTACGGATAATGGTCTCTCAGGTCATTTTTGACAGTAAAAGGTATCTTATGAGCATCGTCGAGGCTCTTTATGTCATCGGGGCTCATCCCCTTCTCTTTGAACCTCTTCTTGTACATAGGGACATTCTCATAGGCATATCTGACCTGCCTTATGAACCTCTCTTCCTGCAATTTCCTGAGTTTATCTGTTCTCATGAGTTCTATTTCCGGGTCGAGCATCAAATCACCGCTTTGGCATAGATGGACCGTAAAAATAGTTTTTGGTCTATGCCCGGCATATATCTTTCGCACAGAGAAACTTTTAAATAACGAGAATTCATCCTCTTTCTAATGGGAAAAATAGGAAAAAGAATTATGGGATATCTCATGTGGGCCATTGTGATATCTTCACCTCTCTATCTACTTCATATTTCATATACATATTATAAATATGGAGAAATGAGTACCGTGAATTTTAACATCTTTGCGCTTCTTTCCACAATTGCCCTTATAATCCTTCTATTTGATTCGATAACATTCCACAGAAAACCCTCCTCGGGTTTTTCATATAAACTTTTCATGATTATGGGCATTATAGCTGCCGTTGAGCTTTTTCTTGGATTTTTTGAGAATGGGTTATCGAACTTGGTCAACTCCATCGGCATATCTCCGTTGTTCTTCCTCATGATAACCGGCTTTTTCTTTCATCCGATATTGGCGGCAATACCTAACATACTAATGCTGACGACATCTCTTTTCATTCTTTTCCTTGCAGGGACCGCTGTCGTGAGATACAACTACGGACTTGGAAGATATGACAATGCGGGGGACCTGTTCATTCTGTATCTTCGCCCAAGAATTCCAGAGGAGCGCAGGAATCTCATAGCATATGGAATAGCATCTTTCTTTCTAATATTCGATATACTTGGGTTTTTGTTCATGGGGAACTCCCGCTGGTGGGGATTGCAGGACTACTCAATATTTATTGTTGTTGGAATATTGATATCGTTTGCGTTTTTTGCCGTTCTTATAAAAACATATCTCGACAATGGTCTGCACTGTGCCATACTCCTGACATCTTCTGTTCTCACAGAGATACTTGTTCTCGGCGATATCTACAGAATGTATGGTCTCGAAGGCCTTACTGTTGTGTGCGCACCTCTCATCATATTCACTCTTATACTCGCCTATTTTATTTACAAAAGAGGTTCATCTCATGAAACCGTGAAGATAGATATGGGTTGGCTTAACGGCGGGAATTGATTTGCTTATTTTCCCCTGCTCTCTGTTCTCCGGCGGTCATTTTCTCATTCTCTAATTTTCGGAGTTAGTTTTTTAAGTGTTGAAGATATAGAGGGCCGTGAACGATGACATCCTGCTACTGGTGGAGATCGCCGTTCTTATCATTGAGATAGTGGTAATCATAGCCCTGTATAAGCACCTCAAAAGCCTCAGGGATCACACAGAGATGCTCGAGAAGCACATGAACCACATGGAGCACCATCTCAGAGGAATGGGCGAGCACATAGAGGAACTGGACAAAAAACTCATAGGGCACTACGAGATGGTCACGGGCATGTTCGACAACATAGACGAGATAATTGAAAAGACGCATAAGAGGAAATAGAGCCTAGATATACTTTGCATAATCGAAAAGTATATATTCCATTTCGTAATGTCTTTTCTCGTAGCGGTTATTCTTTGTAACCATACTCAGAAAAATAGAAAAATAAAGTGGAGTGAATCTGCATGATATATAACGAACGATTGATAGAAGAACTATATCAAAGGAATTTAGTTGATGCTCATAAGTTATTGGCTTCTATACAGGTTGCAGATGGGAGGGGGCCAAACGTCAAAGGGCTGAGTGGGTGGGTTTATGAACAGACTATCAGATATTGTTTAGAGCAGGAACTTAAATCTAGGAACATACATCCACCGATAAAAGAGCAAATTCCCATATCTGGGAGAGCTAAAATTGATTTATTGATAAGCAGGGTTGCCATTGAAATAAAATCAAGAGGTGCTTTTAGCAGATATTTTAAAGAGAAATACAAAAAATACAGAGCTGAAGTTGAAAAAAGAGGTTGGGTTTATTTCTATATAACAGGGAGAGAGCGATACTATAACTATCGTTTGATGGCTGAAAACACTTTTGGGAAAAACCGGGCTTTCTTCTTAGATACAGATGGGGATTGGGAAAGATTTGTGATGGAACTGATTGAAAATTTGGATGATTAGATTAAGAAAAGTTTTCACATAATCGCTACCAAACCCTTAATTACTCCGTTTTTTATTGCCAATCGTGTCACCGAAAGATGTTCAGAACCAGAGGATAGAGGGCGGCTTCAAGCTAACTCGCGTCGGCGTAACCGGCGTTAAGAAGCCGGTGAATATCCACAGGAACGGAAGGAATCTCACGCTCACCGCAGAATTCGATCTCTTCGTCGATCTGCCCTCCGAGCAGAGAGGCTCACACATGTCAAGGAACCTCGAAGTGGTTGGGGAGATGGTGGATGAAAGTCTGGAAAGACCGGTAAGCGCTCTCGAGGACCTTGCCGCAGACATAAGCGAGAGACTGCTGAGAAAGCACGAGTACGCTACCTGCGCCGAGGCGGTGATAAAGGCGGACTATTTTATGGAAAAAAGGACACCCGGAGGAAGAAGGACCATCGAGGCATATAAGATAGAAGGACATGCGATAAACAGGGGAGGTGAAGTGGGGAGATACATCGGTGTCGAAGTTATAGGGATGAGCGCCTGCCCATGTGCCATGGAAACTCTGAGAGCCATGCTCATCGAGAAATATCCAGGATACAAGGACTGCATATCGGACATCCCCGTCATAACACACAATCAGAGGAACATAGTTACCCTGAAGATGGAGATTCCGGAAGGGAAGAGCATTGAGGCCGAGGACCTGATAGACATCGCCGAGAAATCCCTGTCATCGCCCACATTCGAGGTACTGAAAAGGGAAGACGAGGGAAAGGTCGTTTTCGAGGCCCATGGGAATCCCAAGTTCGTGGAGGATGTCGTGAGGGACGCCCTGCACATGATACTTGAAAGATACCCCGATTTTCCAGACAGCACAAGGGTCACGGTAAAAAGCGAGAGCGAGGAATCCATACACAAACACAATGCATTTGCCGAGAGAACGACCACATTGGGGGAATTGAGGGAGTGAAAATGAGAATATAAAGACAAATAAGATAAGAATATAACTGAACAACCCAACCGCAGCAAGCTACGGGGCATACGAATCAAATCAAAATTAAATATTTATTTTTATATAAATAATTATTGGAATGACGAGCATCAGAATAGAAATGTCTATTATAACAAATAACCACAGAAAATTCTTTATAGAGATAATCAAATATCTTATAATATAAAAACATCTTCTTTTTCTATACATGTCTAGACTTGAATATATTCTACATACTTTATATATTTTTTCGTTCAGTTCTTTCTTTATCTCTCTTTTATTCTTTAGGCAGTTCTTTTCTTCTTTTTTAAGAATATTTAAGATTTCTTTTCTAAAACGATAATTTGTATAGAACAAAATAATATTAAATATATTTATATATCCATATTTCCTATATTTATTGTATAGCCGATCGTTTTCATGATATTTGACAATATCCAAAACAATATCTTCATAGGATCTAGATTTTAGTATAACTCTATATAAAACGAATATATAAAAAATAAAAAGAATAGTAAAACATAACAATCTCAATAGTGATTGGAAAGAAACATCTTCTAGAAACATATTGAAAAAAACAATATATATGCTAGAGGAAATGGCGATTGTACCTGCACCATAAGTTAGGAAATATCGGCCGCCAGTTCTACTAGAAAATGTAGAATTCCGCCGAGCTTCAAGTATTTGACTCATGATCCCAACATCATTTTTTGGATATCCCTTATAATTTTCAAACTTAAATCCGATTTTAGACTCTAATTCTTTAAGTATAGCCGCAGCGATCATAACTCTCTTATGGATATATAGATCTAGAAATAAGGCTAACATAGATATAAATATAAATATGATACATAAAGGTGTAATTTTAGGGTATTCGAATATAGCTACGCCTGTGAGAGTAACACCAGTAACATAACCGATTAAAAAAGAATTCCGTTTATCATAGTAATGAGTATATAATTTTACTGCTGAATCATAGTATCTAGTTATGTCCACATTTTTAGATATGTGGGCCATGTATGAGAAAGAATTAATGAATTATTTAAACATTTTGAAGGCTTAGATTATGATGCAAAACTAATTTACAACAGAGGATTAATATACACAGTCTGTATGGAATGAATTTCCAAGAGACAGAAAAAATTTCAAAGAGAACGACCACATTGGGGGAATTGAGGGAGTGAAACCCTCGAAAACAGTTCCTGAAAGATTTTATGAATATCAGTTTATCTATTTTCTGTCAATTCCCGAAAAATCCCTATGAAACTGCGAAAAATCGCAGAAAATCGGCAAAAATGCTTTTATACCCAAAGGCAATACGGATATGACTTAAAGGTGACTCGATGAGCGAAAAATACACGGCAGAGAATATTCAGGTTCTCGAAGGATTGCAGGCGGTCAGGAAAAGGCCGAGCATGTACATAGGAAGCACCGATTATCACGGTCTTCATCATCTTGTTTACGAGGTGGTGGACAACTCCATAGACGAGGCCATGGTCGGAGAGTGCACGAGCATACATGTCATACTGGAAAGCGACGGAAGTGTCACGGTGATGGACGACGGAAGGGGAATTCCCGTGGATAAACACCCGAAATACGGGGTGTCCGCCCTTGAAATAGTAATGACGAAACTGCACGCCGGCGGAAAGTTCGACAGAAAATCCTACAAAGTATCCGGAGGGCTGCACGGTGTCGGCGTTTCGGTCGTCAATGCGCTCTCCGAATGGATGAAGGTCGTCGTGAAAAGGAACGGGAAGATATACTATCAGAGGTACGAGAGGGGGAAACCTCTCGGTCCGGTGGAGATAATCGGCGATACCGAGGAAAGGGGCACTGAGATAAGCTTCAAACCGGACCCGGAGATCTTCGATACCACGGAGTTCAATTACGATATCCTCAGGCACAGGCTCATGGAGCTCGCATTCCTGAACAGGGGGCTGAAGATAGTCATCGAGGACCGCAGAAAGGATGAGCCTCTCAGGGAAGAATTCCACTACGAGGGAGGGATAATCGAGTTCGTGGAGTATCTGAACAGGATGAAGAAGCCCCTCCACAGCGAGCCGATATACATAAGCGGCGAGAAGGAGAACATTCAGGTGGAAATAGCCATGCAGTACACCGACGATTACAGGGAGCAGATATACTCCTACGCCAATAACATAAACACCATCGAAGGGGGAACACATCTCAGCGGCTTCAGGTCGGCACTGACAAGGGTCATGAATGAGTACGGCTCGAAGAGAGGGATACTGAAGAAGGATGAGAAACTGAGCGGAGAGGATGTCAGGGAGGGATTAACCGGGATAATAAGTGTGAAGGTGCCGGAGCCGCAGTTCGAGGGGCAGACGAAGACCAAACTGGGAAACAGCGAGGTCATGGGGATAGTGGCATCCATAGTCTATGAGAAGCTCTCCGAATTCTTCGAGGAACACCCGTCAATAGGGGAAATAGCCGTGACAAAGGCAAGGCTCGCATCGCAGGCCAGGGAAGCGGCGAGAAAGGCAAGGGAACTGACCAGAAGGAAGGGGTTGCTTGAGACCGCAGCACTGCCGGGAAAACTTGCCGACTGCGCCGAAAAAGACCCTTCAAAGAGCGAGCTGTTCATAGTCGAGGGCGACTCTGCCGGAGGGAGCGCGAAGCAGGGAAGGGACAGGCACTTTCAGGCGATACTCCCTCTGAGAGGGAAGATAATAAATGTCGAGAAGGCGAGGCTCGATAAGATACTGAAGAACGAGGAGATAAGGACACTCATAACCGCGATAGGCACCGGAATAAAGGATGATTTCGACCTTTCGAAGCTCAGATACCACAGGATAATCATAATGACCGATGCGGATGTGGACGGGGCCCACATAAGAACCCTTCTGCTAACATTTTTCTACAGATACATGAGGCCACTCATAGAGAACGGGCACATATACATAGCACAGCCTCCGCTTTACAGGGTGAAGAAGGGGAATAAAGAGATTTACTGCTATACCGACGAGGAGATGAACAGAGCCCTGGAGGAACTGGGCGGAGGAACCGTGCAGCGCTACAAAGGCCTCGGTGAGATGAATCCGGTCCAGCTCTGGGAGACCACGATGAATCCCGAGACCAGGAAGCTAATACGGGTTACCATAGAAGATGCTATGATGGCCGACGAACTTTTCACCACGCTGATGGGGGACAGGGTGGAACCCAGGAGGGAATACATATACAGGCATGCGAAGGAGGTTGTGAACCTTGACATCTGAGGCTCTTTCCGAGTCTCGGGTGAGAGAGAAGGTAAAGGAACTTGTGAATAAGTACAGGGACTGGAAGGCAAAGAAAGGGGAGAAGAGGTTAAAGGACATAAGCGAGGCCGATGTCAGGGCGGATTTCATAGACCCACTTTTCGCCATACTCGGATGGGATGTTCAAGAGCTGGAGGAGTACAACAGGGAAAAGTATGTTAGAGGTGCGGGATTTGCAGATATAGCCCTTCAGATTGGCGGGGAACCGGTTGCTTTTGTGGAGGCAAAAAGATTTCAGTCGATACCTCCGGTGAACAGGCAGGAGATAGACTGGATAGAGCAGGAAAGGCAGGTGATGAACTACGCCATGAGCCACGGGATAAAGTGGGCGATTCTCACGAATTTCGAGAAACTGAGGGTATTCAATGCATATAATGGTAAACTGATATTCAGCGTGGAAACTCCGTATGAGTACACGGAGAAGCTGAGATATCTCCTTCTTCTCTCCAAGGAATCCTTTGAGAAAGGAATAATAGACCGGTTCGAGGAGCATGAGGAGAAACCAGACATAGACCTCGGATTTCTGGAGAAGCTGAACAGATGGAGAAAGATGCTTGCCAATGCCATATATCGACTTAACATGGAGAATTCCGAGCTTATAGAGGAGGGGGAGTTTTCGCTGGAGAGGTTGAAGAGTGCTGTTCAGAGGCTTTTAGACAGGATGATAATAGTCAGGTATGCGGAGGACAAACTCATTCTGGACAATCCGGACCAGCTGATGGCGATAAGGGAAGGATGGGAGAAGACAAGGGACTATACCTCCCTGTATGATATGGTGAACGGTTATTTCAAGGGTTTCGACAAGATACACGACAGCAGGATATTCGAGAGGGGGCATATATGTGAGAAGCTGGAGATGGATGATGATGTTCTCGCTGAGATAATAGACGACCTTTATTCGGTGAATTTCAGGAAGTTCGATTTTGATATACTGGGGAACACCTATGAGACATATCTGGGGAACACGCTGGCCTTCGACGATAATGGGGAGATAGTTCTGAAGCCTGCGCAGGAGACCAGAAAGAAATCCGGGATATACTACACACCGCCGTATGTGGTGGATTACATCGTTAAGAACACACTCGGAGAGGTTCTGAAAGGGAAGAGCGTGGATGAGGTGAGAAAAATAAGGGTTCTGGACCCTGCATGCGGCTCAGGCTCCTTCCTGATAAAGGCATATGACTATTTCGTGAGGTTCTACGAGGATGAGAACCGTAAGATAGAGGAGAAAAGAAGGGAGATACTGAAGGAGATAGGGAAGAACGGAAACGACCTGTCCTCCTATCAGGCGCTCGAGGGAATAAAGAAGTACGAAGGCTATGAGAAGGAGATACTGAAGAACAACATCTACGGCGTGGATCTGGACGAGCATGCGGCGGAGATTGCATCGGTGAACCTGATGCTCAAGGCGCTCAAACAGAAGGAAAAGCTACCGCTGATACTGGGGGACCACATAAAGGTGGGGAACTCCCTGATAAGCGGGGATGAAGAAACACTAAGCAAATATTTCGGAGATGACTGGAAGAACAAAAAACCCTTCAACTGGGAAGATGAATTCCCGGAGGTCTTCGAGGGAGACAACCCGGGCTTCGATGTGATTATAGGGAATCCACCTTATGAGCGCACCTTATATCTAGAAGAAGAAAAAGAATATTATTCAGATGAGTTTTATTCTTCATATGGCTCATACGACATTTATGTTCTGTTTATAGAACAGGCTTTAAAGCTCTTAAAAGAGGGGGGGTTATTAGGATTTATAGTATCGAACAAATTCCTAGTCTCTGATTATGGTAAAAAAATAAGAGAACACATACTTTCTGTATCCAGACTTGAAAAAATCGTGGACTTGGCAGATGCAAAGAGGATTTTTTCAGATGCACTAGTTTCTCCAGTAATATTAATTATTAGAAAAGAGAAAGATGCCATAAACAAGGAATACACAATCAAAAGCTTCGTTGCAGATAAAAATACTAGGAATTTTGAAAATAATATGTTTGTGGAAATACCTATTAAATCTTTTGTGTCTGAAGATGGGACTTTTAATGTGAGATATAAGCCTGAAAGAAAGACCATTTATGAAAAATTGGCCGCTCTAGAAACATTCGGAAATGTTTTTGATGTCCGAACAGGAGTCATGGGATTTGAATATTGGAAGATGGCTCCATATGTCCATGAAGGAAAAGAAAGTGATGAAGACATAAGAATTGCTACAAACAGCTATTTAGATAGGTACATGTTTTTGTGGGGTAAAAATGTTAAAATATATAATAAAATTTTTACTAATCCATTTATTAACATTAATAGCATTCCCATAAGTGAACAAACAAAAAATCTATTTTTAAATAAAAATAAAATAATCGTTAGAGGAGTTGCAAAGAGACTCACTGCTACTTTAGATAAAGAAGGTGTAGGCATACTTGTCGCAGTTCATTCCATATCTAATTTTGATAAATATGAGCCTAAATTTATATTGGCATTACTAAATTCGAAATTTTTTGATTTGATTCACAAAGACCGATTCTATCTTGGGAGAATCCCAGAAGGATCTTTAAAATATCCTGTCTCGTTTTTAAAGAAATTGCCTCTTCCTATGAAATACGACAATCAGTTGGTTGCCCTCGCCGATAAAATGCTCTCCCTCAACGAGCGCCTTGCAGAGATAGATGTGGACTTCGAGCGCCATGTGAACAGAAGGCCTAGGGTTAAGGATGCGAGGCTGGAGGATTATCTGGATATGAACGAAGTGAGGACCTTCAAGGATGCGAAGGGCAGGGAGACGAACACGATAGAATGCGACGGGAAGAGCTGCAAGATAAGGGGAGTCGAGGTCAGGGAACAGGGAGACGAGCTGATTTTCTCCGTGCTTATGGAGGAGGTCGGGA
>JAJRTH010000012.1 GCA_024278375.1 archaeon
AAGGCGTTACTTTGCTCCCCCCCATCCATAGTTTTCTGGTTATCTGCCATAAAGTATGGCACCATGGCCCAATATGCTAATAATATTTTCTTAGCAGAAGACTTCCTGTGGAAGTCTGTAAAACTATTTGTGCAATACGGCACCCATCCATGCAAAACTTAAATAACTCTCGCTTTATCGGGCCATGCTCAGGTGAATACATGGCTGAAACAGTGTTTAAAGAGGTTAAACCCGGTGTGAACTTTCCGGAACTCGAAAAGAAGATAATCTCATTCTGGAAAGAGAACGACATCTTCGAGAAATCCCGCCAGATGAGAAAAGGGAATGAGAGATTCATATTTCTCGAAGGGCCTCCCACGGCAAACGGAATGCCACACATAGGTCACGCACTCACCAGGGCGATAAAGGATGCTTTTATCAGATACAAATTGATGGATGGCTATGATATACAGCCGTACATAGCCGGATGGGACTGCCACGGCCTGCCGGTTGAGATTGAAGTGGAAAAAGAAATAGGCTCCAAAAGCAAAGGAGATATAGAGAAGTTCGGCATCAAAAAGTTCAATCAGCTCTGCAAGAAGAGCGTATTCAGGTACAAGGGCGAATGGGAGAGGATGTCCGAAAGGATAGGATTCTGGATTGACCTTGATAACGCCTATATCACCATGAGGGACGAGTATATAGAGAGCGTGTGGTGGTCTTTAAGTCAGGCGTGGGAGAAAGGTCTTCTTTTTAAGGATTATAAGGTCGTTCCTTACTGCCCCAGATGCGGAACTCCGCTATCGAGCCATGAGGTCGCACAGGGATACAGAGAAACGAAGGACCCGTCCATATTCGTGAAGTTCAGGGTGAAGGATGAGGATGCGTATTTTCTGGTATGGACCACGACACCTTGGACACTAATATCGAACCTTCTGCTCGCGGTGGGGAAAGAACTGGATTATGTGCTGGTTGAGAACGAAGGAGACAGATTGTATCTCGCGAAAGCAAGGCTCCCTGTCCTGAAAGGAGAGTATAAAATAATACGGGAGATGAAAGGTACAGAACTCATCGGAAAGAGATACGAGCGCCTTTATGCATATGTCAGACCGGATACGGATTCCCATTTCGTCGTGCATGCGGACTTCGTGAGCCTTGAGGAAGGTACCGGTATAGTCCACATAGCACCGGCCTTCGGTGTGGATGATCACAATCTGTGCAGAGAGAACGGTGTCGGAATGGTGAAACCCGTTGACGAAGCGGGAAGATTCACGGACGATGTGCCTCCTTACAGCGGAAGGTTTGTCAAGGACTGCGACAGAGACATAATGATAGACCTGGAAAAGAGAGGGCTTCTCTATTCACACGGAAAGGTGAGGCACACCTATCCCTTCTGCTGGCGCTGCGATTCTCCGCTGCTTTACTATGCGCTTGATACGTGGTTCATAAGGACATCCGCCATAAGGGAGAATCTGATAAGGAACAACGAGAAGATAAACTGGAAACCCGAACACCTCAAGCACGGCAGGTTCGGGAACTTCCTGGAGGAGCTCAAGGACTGGGCATTGAGCAGAAACAGGTACTGGGGAACGCCCCTTCCGGTATGGACATGCGAAAAAGGACATCAGGTCTGCATATCCTCGGTGGGCGAGCTTAAAAAGATGGCTGTGACGGATTTTCCGGAGGACTTCGAGCTTCACAGACCATGGGTGGATGAAATCAATCTGAAATGTCCGGAATGCGGTGCTCCTATGAAGAGGGAACCCTATACCATAGATGGATGGTATGATTCCGGAAGCGCTCCCTTTGCACAGTTCCACTATCCGTTTGAAAATAATGAGGACTTCGAGCGCTCCTTCCCAGTGGATTTCATAACCGAGGCCATAGACCAGACAAGAGGATGGTTTTACACCCTTCTGGCAGTCAATACCATGACCTTCGACGAAGCGCCTTACAGAAACGTGCTCACACTCGGACTGATACTGGACGAGGACGGGGAGAAGATGTCGAAATCCAAGGGCAATGCCATAAGCCCGATGGAGATCATGGAAAGATTCGGTGCGGATGCGGTGCGTTTCTACTTCTACACCTCGCCGGTATGGTATTCCAGACGCTTCGGTAACGAACTCGTTAAGGATACCATGAACAAGAGCATAACCACGCTGTGGAATGTCTATTCCTTCTTTGTGACAAATGCGAACCTCGATAATTTCAGGCCGGAAGGTGCGGAAATAAAGGATGAGCTGGATCGCTGGCTGCTATCAAGGCTCAATTCCCTCATAAGAGAGGTCAGGAACGGATTCGATACCTACGAGGTACACAGGTCCGGCAGGGCTGTCATGCAGTTCATAGATGATCTGAGCAACTGGTATCTCAGGCGCTCCAGAAGACGGTTCTGGGAGGGTAGCCCGGATGAAAAGAAAGGTGCGTATGAAGCTCTCTACATAACGCTTGTAACCCTGACAAAACTGCTTTCTCCCATGACCCCCTTCATAGCCGAGGAGATGTATCAGAATCTCGCCCGCTCCCTTGACCCGGAGGCACCTGAGAGCGTCAACATGTGCAAGTATCCGGAATACGATGGCGATATGGTGGACGAAGAGCTTGAAAGAGATATGGGTTTGGCGATAAAGGCTGTCGAAGCCGGAAGAAGTGCCAGGCAGAGTGCTAACATAAAGCTCAGGATGCCGCTCAGCGAGGTGATAATCAGCGGACCGGAAAGCGACCTGAAAAGGCTGGAGCGCTTCGCCAATGTAATAAGAGAGGAGCTGAATGTGAAGAATGTGATATTCACTTCCAGTACCGGAATGATGGAAGCGAACATATCCCCCAATTACGGGGTTCTCGGCCCGAAGTTCAGGGCAAGAATGAAGGATGCTGTTGCCGTGATAAACTCGCTCGGACCGGAGGACGTCGAAAGGCTAAGAAAAGGCGAGGTTCTTGACTTTGAAGACATAAGTATATCCCAGGAGGACGTCATAATCGTTGATAAGGTGAAGGAAGGGTATTCAGGAGCGCATGCCGAAGGCACCTCCATATCCGTCCTCATAAAAACGGAGATGACCCCCGAGCTCAGATACGAGGGTCTGGCCAGAGAAATAGTGAGGAGGATACAGAACATGAGAAAGGACCTGGACCTCGAATACGATGCTCGCATAGAAACCAGATATTCCGGAGATATGGAACTCGAAAAGGCGATAGAGAAGCACAGGGACTACATAATGAAGGAAACTCTCTCCGATGGTCTAAGGAAATCGGATGAAATCGATGGGACCGAATGGAAGATTGAGGGGATGAAAATAAGGATTGACATTGAAAAGAGAGGCTGACAAAAACAAAATAGAGAAAAATTATTAAAGTTAAAGAAGATGTGGTAGCGTGGATACCCTATCTTTCATTGTGACCGCAATAGCAGCAATATTCTCCATTGTCAATCCCATAGGAGCAATACCTCTTTTCGTCACAATAACCGAAGGATATTCGAAAAAGGAAAGACTGAATGTGATAACAAAGGCGATTTTTTCGGCTTTCGTCATCCTCCTGACCTTCGCCATATTCGGCAACTTCATATTTGCCTTTTTCGGGATCACCATATATTCTTTCAGAATAGCCGGAGGTCTCCTTTTGATGACCGTGGGTTTTAGCATGATGCGCGGACAACCACCGCGAACAAAAAGCACTCCCGAGGAAAGGCTGGAAGCCGCAGAAAGAGAGGAGGTTGGCATAGTTCCGATGGGCACTCCTATGCTGGCCGGCCCTGGATCGATAACAACTGTAATGATACTCATCTCCAAAAGCGAAGACGGATTGCAGGCAGGGGCAGTTCTTTTCTCCATACTCATCACCTTAATAATAGCCTATCTTCTTTTCATATATGGAGATAAGATATTTGAAAGGGTTGGAAAAGTCGGTGCCAGGGCATTTTCCAGGATAATGGGTCTCATACTGACGGCTATTGCCGTACAGTTCATCATAGAGGGCATACGTTCCATACTCATAGAATGGGGCGTGCTTCTCGGATAGGAAAAGATTGATAACAGGAAGGATATGCAGGCGCATGATTACAAGGATGAGATTCTTGGGTACAGGCGGCGGAAGATTTTCCACCATATTCCAGTCCCGTGCCACCGGTGGCATCTACATAGAGAGCGGCATAAGGCTTCACGTGGACCCTGGACCCTGCTCACTCAATCAACTTAAAAATTTCCACATAAACCCCACAAAAACCGATGTGCTTCTGATATCGCACTGCCATCCGGATCATTACACGGACGGAGAGATAATGGTGGAGGGTATGACACATGGCGGAAGGAAGAGAAGGGGGCTTTTGGTCGGTTCCAAAAGCGTCTTGGAGGGTGTGGATGACGTAGGCCCTGCCATATCTCCATACCATCGTTCCCTGATAAACCATAAAACCCTCGAAGCCGGTGATTTTCTGAACCTCGGTGATGTCGACCTAGAGGCGACCCGTTCCGTGCATTCCGACCCGACCACCATCGGTTTCAAGTTTCATACGCAGAACGGTGTGATATCCTATGTGGCGGATACGGAGCTTTCTGACGAGGTCGTGGAGGCACACAGGGGCGCGAGGGTTCTTATACTGCCCGTAACAAGGCCGCGCTCTTCCAGAATCGACTGGCATCTTTCCACGGAGGATGCTGTGGATTTCATAAAAAGGGTTGAGCCGGAAATAACCTTCTTCACGCATTTCGGACTGAAGATGCTCAGAGTTCCGCCTGAAATAGAGGCCTACTGGGTACAGGAAGAGACCGGATATAGGGTCATAGCAGCCAAGGACGGCATGAAGGTGAGCATAGGCACCAGAATAACGGTGAAATGATGGAGTACCGGGAGTGGGAGCTCTATTACCTGAGAATTCTGGAAGATTTCGGATTCGATAGGGAAAAGGATGTCGAAGCCGGAAAGATTCTCGCGGAACTTCTGAAAGGGCATGATCTGGTTGACTTCAGCGCTCTGAGAGCGGTGATTTCTGGGAAGGACGTCCTTATTACGGGGCCTCTTACTAGGAAAATCCCCGACACAGGGTATGTAATAATAGCAACCGACCTCTCCACCGCAATTCTGCTTGAAAAAGGGATCGTGCCGGACATCATTGTCACGTACCTCGACGGAGATGTGGAAGATGAGATCGAAGCGAACGGAAAAGGTTCCGTTGTGTTGATTCACGCTCACGGAGACAACACGGATTCTCTGAGGAGATATGTTCATAGGTTCAAAGGAAAGATAGGAGGGACTGTACAGACCGAACCGTTTTTCCCGCTCATGAACTTCGGAGGTTTCACGGACGGAGACCGGGCTGTTTTTCTGGTGGAGAGCGCCGGAGCTAAAAGAATATACCTGACAGGTTTCGATTTCAAGAATCCGGTCCCGAAAGCCGGAAAAGATATTGAAATAAAGAAAAAGAAGCTTTTATGGGCCGAAGCCCTTATTTCTATTTTCGATGTGACCTATCTCTAGAACTGGTCGAAGTCTTCCTCCTCAAACTCTTCGTCCTCGAAATCCTCGTCGAATTCATCCTCGAAATCCTCGTCAGATTCGTCCTCTGGCACCACCTCTTTGTCCGTTGTTCCGAGGTCGAATATAAGCGACTGAGCGGCACCCTCATAGAACTTGGCCAGCTCCTTGAACTCTTTCGGTATTATCAACTGTCCGTTGGTTATCTCCGTTATCCTCTTCAAGGTGTCTATGGCTATCTGGGCCCTCTCCTTTTTCTTTATAAGCCTATCGGCCTCCTCTCCTTCCGGAATCTCTTCAAGCTGCTCTGGAGTATCCCCTATGTAGACCGCATTTATTATTACGCCCCTTGATGGTGGAAAGCGCTCCTTTACGAAGTTCACTATGGCCTCGGAGACTTCTAACACATCTTCGGTCTTGGCGAAACTTCCTTTCCAGCCGTTGAACTCTCCGTCTGACAGGATGATTATCATGGTGGGCATCCTCTTCTTGGAGTCCTTCTCCATGAGGGTAAGAAGCTTATCGAGTTCTTCGAAGGCATTGACTCCATTGGTCGGCTTGTTGCTCTCTTTTGGTATGTATGCGAAAAGCATCTTTATGAGCATTTCTTTGTACTGTTCTGTTGTTTCAACGCCTGCGGCACCTATCTGGAGCCAATATCTTATCTTTCCCTTGTACTTGTATGCAGCGCTCTTGGCTTGGCTGGAATAGGTTATCAAAGCGACTCTTTCGCTCAGTTCTCTCTCGGCCTTCTCAGAGAAATACAGAAGAACGGCTGTTATGGCCGCATGAATCCTAAGAATCTCTTTGTCGTTCTCCACACTTCTGACTGTCTCCTCCAACATCTCATACTTTGGGTCCTCCATGAGTTTGCTTATTATCGGATCGCCCGAGAGCTTCATAAGACCGGGGGAATTTGGTATGTAATTGAAGTACATAGATCCTGAAACATCCACCATCAAAATGCCGTTGAACGGCGATGTTACTGATACTTTGACCTTGGTATTGGGCGTATAGACCGCATACGGGAAGGGAGATACCTTTGCAACGGTAAGAGATATGCCTCTCTCATCCCAGTATATTTTTGCACCGTGATTGAAAACCGGCTGCTTTTCCCCGAAGAATCTGTGCACCTCCTCGCCGCCGTTCTCATTTATTTCGCGAACGACTTCAAGGAGCTCCTCCCTCTCTCTCCCTTCCATCTCTACTTTGAGAACGACCTCTTCGGCACTCACTTCTTCGGCGCTTATTATATCCAACGCATCTCCGTTGGTCGCACCTGAAAGCTGAGCGCTCAGCCTGTTTATGTGTGCCTCGTCCTTTCGCACCCTGCCATCAAGTATAACCCTGTAATATTTCGATTCTCCTCGATCCCTGTTGAACACTTCAACTATGTCTTTGCTCTTGAGTCCGAGTTTCTTCCCGGTTGTTCTGTTTATCTTTATTGCCCAGGAGTCGACGTTGTCCTTCAATACTGCCGAAAGAGGTTCCATAATGTCACCGCACGCCGATAAAAGCTATCTGATTTAAGTTTTTTGGGTGATGTCGGTTTCCCTAGGCGCTAACCAGAGGGAGAAGAAGGTGCCTTATTGCATGGAGTTGTTCGGGATTCTTTCCACTGACAGTTACGATGACATCTTTCAGGGTGAACTGTATCTTAAGGGGAGATTCGTCTATTACCTCGATACCTTCCAGATCCTTTATGGGAATCTCATACAGTTTGTCTCCCGCCCCTATGAGTATCCCGGAGAGCGCCAGATAGAGTTGCCCCTCCTTCCATTTCAACTCGACATTGACCTCTCCGTCCATGAGCTGAACTGAGAATGCCACATCTTCGACTTTTTTCACTTTCATATTATTCTCGTATTCGCCTATTGCACAACCGCTATATATTCTTTTTGGAAATCCGTGTGACTCTCCCCGCTGAAGACCCAATTAATCGAATGGAACAGAGGGTGATATATTCCCTTTCACAGGTCCATCCCGAAGAATGTTCTGACCGCTACGCCTATGAGAAAGGAAGCGGCGGCTATGCCCATGCTTATGGCCAGCATTTCCAAGAACATGCGCCTGAAAGATATCTCCTTGACTACGGAAACGAAGAAAGTAAAGACGAAGATCACTAATATTCCAACAACAAGTGTGCCCAGAAGTGCGAAATAATACCTTTCAACGAGAAAATACGGAAGTACGAGCATGAGCACCGTCATTATGTATGCGATTCCGGTATAAAAAGAGGCTTTCATAGGACTCTTTCCTCCTTTTTCCGATTTTTTCGATAGATACTCGGAAGCAGACATGGACATTGCTGCGGATATCCCTGTTATCAGTCCTATGAACCCTATTATTCTTGTGTTCTGGATTGCAAAGCTGAGACCGGCGAGCGCTCCCGTTAGCTCCACCAGGGCATCGTTGAGACCCAGAACCATGGAGCCTATGTACCCTATTCTCTCTTCGTCTATCATATCTATCAGTAGTTTTTCATGGACAACTTCATCCTCGGCTATGCTCTTGGCCTCGGGTATTCTCGCGGATATTTCCCTGTATTTTTCCGTGGCCTCATCCTCCCCCTCTTCCATCATCTTTATGGCGAATGTGATGCCAAAAATCGAGGCGATTAGAGAATAACTGAAAATCTTTGCTTTATTGGGTTTTACCTCTTCTTCAGTTAACCTTTTCCACTCATTGTAATGCCTGAACTCGTCATCTGCAATCTTCTTCAGTACCTTGGAATTCTTTTTGTCTGCTTTCTTGGAGAGAATTCCGTACACATGGTACTCGGTTATCTCGTTCCTCTGGAATTCCAGGATTTTCTCTCTGAACTCTCTGTCCATGATTTCAGATAAAACATTCTCTATATCAGCTTTATCGGACCCTTCTTTGCGCCCCACCATCAAATCTTATATACCCCTTCTTTTATGGCGCTCCACATCCCAAGAACCTGTTAACAATAAGCCCCGGTAGTGTCTGGGACTTCCTGCGGAAGTCCTGCTCGTGCCGACATAACGGCACTCGAGCGGCCTTCATGCGGCGGACCTACTGAAAAACCCGTTAACCATAAGCCCCGGTAGTGTAGCGGCCTATCATGCGGGCCTGTCGAGCCCGCGACTCGGGTTCAAATCCCGACCGGGGCGCTTCACTCACTATCGTTCGCGCTCTGGTCTTACTCGCGAAATTCCTGCTGAATTTTGTTGCGGCGCTGCTACCACTAATTTCACCTCGGTTTTGCACCACAGTAAGGGTAAAATAATGGCATCTGGAGGCATGTCTTTATATTACCACCCTACTTCTTCCCATCTATGTCCTCTATCTGTTCCATCTATAAAAGAACCTTTTCAAGGACCAATCACTCGCTCAATGTGAAAAGTTTCCAGTCCCCACCCACATCAAAGAGTCCCAGGCGAGCTCCAGCGTCGAGCCAACCATGTGCGTAATTCACTGCTGCAAAAGCGTTTATCAGATCCCCCTTTTCCCTGAAGTGGAGCGCATCATTGTAATATGACCGAGCCATGTTCAGGAAGTCCCATGCTATTTTTCTCGCATAGGATGGCTCAGGAGCGGTTATTTTGACCTTTTCCAGGGCCTTTTTCGTTATCTCCAGATATCTCTCAACATACTCCTCCGAAAGTTCTATCTTTTCACCCCCCTTAATCCCCTTCTAACGCGCTCCGCACATTCCCTCTCTCCCTCGGGGCATGGACCTCGCAGACATGCCGGTCCAGCACCTTCGAAAAGTGTCGGTGCAACGTCTCTGACCTGTCTCAGCATGATGTATGCTAGGGTTCTTATCTCCCACTGCGCTTTCATGCATGTCCTCAGAGTGAAGAAATTCCAGAGCTCTCTGGCATTCATCGTCACAACTATGTTCGTGTGCGTTGCATTTGGAAGTATGTATCTGGCATCCTCAAGAGGAATTCCAATGTCCACCATCTCATGATAGCTTTTTTCGAGGTATTCCATGATCTCTTCGTATTTTTCCCTAGCTTTCCGATTGCTTGAAACAGTGGGCGGAGCTACATATTCCAGCGGTTCTAAATTGACATATCTCTGGCTCTGCTGGGAGTATGACGCAAGGCGATGGCGAACAAGCTGATGTGTGAGAGCACGGGAAACGTCTTCTATGGAAAATGTGAAGCTGGCGTGCTCCATAACGCTGTGATGCCCTGCATCTCTCGTTATCCGTATTATTGCCTCTATCTCCTTCTCGCTCATCTCCTCCGTTTTCGGTATATCCACAGTATGGCAGCTTTTGGCAGCCATCGCAACTACCCTTTCAGGGTCGGGGGTGTGGGTTATGAGTCTTACTTTCACGGTATCGGTAGGGCATAGCAGGAGGGTTTAATAGTTTTTCAGTGGATGCGATCCTATCCCTTATCCAGCTTTCTTCTTTTTATAATGACAAGGATGGATATCGCAGCGATGAGGAACGCTGTGCCGCCCGCCAAGATATGGAATTCATCACCGTTTTTCGAGATATCCGGTGGAAGACCATCAACAGAGGTGTTCGTCAGGTTTCCGTCATCCGTATTCGTTGTCGCATTGTTTTCCTGGGACGGCTCCTCGGGTCCAGAATCTCCCATGACGTTTATGGTTATGTTCTTCCATGCGGAAGTCACGGGTTCACCGAAGGAATACAGAACCGCATTGAGAAAGATATCGTACTGCGTGAAATTGTCGTGCGCATACCCCACGAACTCGAAAGTCCATGTTCTGTTCTTACAATCGATAAGCTCGAAAGTCGCATCCTCCGGGAATACGCTGTAGTTCAGGAGTGCTCCCAGCGTGCCGTTATAATGCCCGTAGTATTCCAGAGTTTTCTGGTTGTAAACCCGTATCTCGAGGGGAATCGTTTCATTCTCGCCGACATTCAGGAGCATCGGAGGGTAGATTTGGATTTCAATCTCCGTTTCTGGAGGCGGCTGTTGCGGCAGGACCACTATTTCTTTCGTAGCTTTCAAAACCGTATCTGACCATTCGTCGTAGTAAATGGCAGTTATTTTTATGGTGGTCGAATTCCAGTGAACGACAGGAGCCATGAACCGCACCACAGCACAGCCGTTGGCATCTGTAATCGCATAATCCGGAGACAGCGTACCGTTATCCGCCGAAAAACTGACATTCACCCCAGAAAGTGGCACATATGTGGTTAAGGAATACACATAAGTGCGCACCTCGACATCCTCACCCGAATTTATCATGGATGGAGCGGATAGAGATATCTGCCAACAAGGATTGGGGTAGTATCTCAGATTTCTGAGGGCATGTATGTTGAATAATGTGCCAGATGCTGGTATCCAGCCGGTCCACGCACTGTTGTAGGCCTCCAACCTGTCCCGATAATCGAGAACTATGTAAGGAAGATTTTCGGCTATTGAATTCTGAAGTTCGAAGGAGATGTTCTTTCTATTCTCGATTTCGTGTTCGCTTACAAATTCAGAACATAGTACATCGAATGTTTCGTTATGGTAACCCGCATAATTAGTTCCGCCGTGGAAATCATTTTCGGAATGAGCAAGTTCCCAAGGTGTGTTGATGGATTCTCTTCCGGTCATCGGCTTCCATTCTGCCAGATACATATCGAAATCCCGGCCGTCCATTTTTTCCGATATGTTGTAGGGAGAGGTTGGTACCGAGGTGATATTAAGGCCCAGCTCACGTGCTTCGTCCTGTATGAGAATGCCCATCCGTGCTCCTGCCGAATCGCAATCCGCCGGAGGTGTCAGAATACATATTCCCTCTTCACCGCGATATGGCAGCTCCCTTATTCCATCACCGTCGGTGTCGGGCGCATACTTGTTTAGTATCTGCTCGGCCTTTGATATATTGTATCCATATATCTTTATGTTCGGATTGTACCAGAATGAGTTCACAGGAGATATAACAGAGGTCCCGATACATCCGAACTTATCGAAGATGTCGATAATGATTCTGGATTTGTCCGTTAGATATGCCATTGCCTTCCTGAAAGGTCTTCCAATGTCCGTGTAGTTTCCCTCGTATTTCGGCGGTTCTCCTGGAATTCGCGGAGCATCGCTTTCCAGATATCCGGCATATCCGAATTCCGGTTTTCTCATATTTATGCCGAGATAGTCGAATGAAAGGTCAGAATTTCTGACCAATGATATATATGGATCATTTGCAATCTTATCTATATATTGTGGGCCTATCGGCCGCGCTATGTAATCCACCTTACAGTCCTGGACGAGCGCATCTACGGCAAGGGCGGCGTTTGAATATACAATGAACTCAATAGCGTCAATATATGGTTTCTGCCGACCTTTACTGTCATATTCGGCATGAAAATAGTCTCTGAACGTGCTTATCCTGCCTCCGGTGCCGTTCCAGTACTTGAATTCAAACTGTCCGAAATTTATCAGTGCCTCCGGATCGGACCATGTGAGTTTCTCCGTTATGTGGTACTTCCATATCCTCTCTGGGAACACGGGCAGTCCTAGCGTCTTCGATGTGAAATACACGTAGGGGTAGCTGAGATTGTAAACCAGCGTCCAGTTATCGATGGCCCGCACGTTCACCTCGGGAAGTTCTCCATATCCGCTGTAGTTGCTGAAGATAACGCTGCCGTTTTCATCCCTTTTCAGAAGGCAGTAGAGGGCCGCGGAATATTTCGGAGTGTCAGCCATCAATCTCAGTGAGAAAAGTACATCATTCGCAGTGATCATACCCTTTCTCTCGTCAGGGTCGTTTGGATCGAGTGCGCCGTCGCCGTTTACATCGAATTTCTCCCAGTCATGCCATTTTATCCCTGTTCTGAGCCTGACGGTCCAGTTGAGGAAATCCATATTGTTGTCATTGTCGGAGTAAGGCTCTGGGCTCCACGTATTCTCCGGTCCGTGATGGAACCATTTGGCGGCCCAGGGTTCTATGTGGTATCCGTTGGAGATGTTCTCCCATGTCAAACCGTCGAACATCCAGCGTATTACCTTCCCGGTGGAATCATCCATGGCGGAAATAGGGTTCAGGGTGCTAATCCCATTAATTATTGCGACTCTTAAGGGTGGTTCGCTTCCTCTTGTCCCATGATCCTCATAGGAATTCGCTGGATAAACCGGAATCTGAAAAACAAGGATTACTATCACCAGCATGGTGAGCATAGTGATTCTGAATGATGATTGCATGATTTCCCGTATAATAGATGTTATGCCGCTATAAATAGTTATCCTTCCCACCTTTTATACAGACTGTGCTCTATCCTGAGCGCGTCCAGAACCCTTCCCACCACGAAATTGACCATATCATCCACGCTCTCCGGCCTGTTATAAAAAGCCGGTGCCGGCAGGACTATGTCAGCGCCGTTTTCCGCCAGAATCATGAGGTTTTTAAGGTGTATTGCGCTCATCGGCGTTTCTCTCGGTACAATGACAAGTCTTCTCCCTTCCTTTAAAGCGACGGAAGCGGTCCTGGTTATCAGATTGTCCGCTATTCCGTGAGCTATCTTCGCCACGGTGTTCATGGATGCGGGAGCGATTATCATGGCATCGAAAAGGAAGCTCCCGGATGCGAACATGCTCTCCAGTTCGTCCTCTCTGTAAACTTTCGCAAGTTTCCCGAGGTCCTCCATGGTCTTTTCAGTCTCGAACTCCATTATTTTCAGGCCGTTGTCAGAGATTATGCAGTGCTTTCCCCGGGAAGCTCCTCGAGCAGTCTTATTCCATATATCGCTCCGGATGCACCGGTGATTGCCACTATGTATCTCACGGTTTTGCATCCTGGAGCGCTATAAATAACTTTGCAGGCGTCATCTGGGCTCTATGTGTAGTTCCACCCGGTATTTCGGATATTTCTTTTTCAGTCTTTCATCTATGGAATGGGTCAATCTGTGTGATTCATCCACGCTCATGTCCCTTCTAACTGCGATGTGAGCGCTCACATGCCCCCCTCTTTCGTCGAAATAGGCGTGTATGTTGTGGTAACCCCTCACCTCGGGAGATTCTTCGAGTATCCTTTCCAGAGCACTCTCCACATCTCTGTTCAACACAGGTCCGGTTGGTTCCGTATGCACAACGGCCTCTCCTTTTACAACGTCCCTGACCGCTTTCTCAACCTCTGAAGCTATCTTGTGCGCATAGTCCATACCTGTCTGTCCGTCAACCTCCACATGTAGTGTGGCAACTCTGTTGTTCCCGTAGTCATGGACAAATATCTTATGGACACCGAGGACACCATCGACTGACCTTGCCGCCCTCTCTATCTCCATTATCTTTTCGGGAGAAGCGTTCTTTCCGGCCAAGACCGTAGCTGTCTCGAAGGCCATTTTCGCACCGGTGTATGCTATGAAAATGCTTATACCCATGCCTATGAGCGCATCTGCCAGGGGAAATCCGGCCTGAACCAGAAGAACGCCGATAAGAACGCCCACTGTAGTCAGAGCATCTGATCTGTGATGCCAACCATCTCCTTTCAACATATTGCTGTCCGTCTTATTTGCCAGATAGAAACTGTATCTTGCCATGGCCTCCTTGACCAATATACCGGCGATGAGAACGGCGTAAACCGGTATGGAAAGATTCCCTATCATGGGTCTGCTATGGCCAGACATCCTTTCGACCGAACCGATCATCAACTCTATTCCAACCAGTATCAGAGCTAAATATATTATTAATGATGCTATGTATTCGTATCTTCCGTGCCCGAAGGGATGTTCCCTGTCCGGTGCCTTCCCGGAAGCCTTGGCACCAAGAATGACCACGAAACTCGTTCCCACATCGCTTAGGGTGTGTACTCCGTCGGCAACTATGGCAACACTCAGGACCATCATGCCGATAATTATTTTTGCTGCCGCCAGTATCAAATTTCCCGCTATGCTTATCACTGCCTCCTTGTATGCGTATCTGGCCCTTAACGTGTGGTGGTCAATCGTCTCCTCGGTTCTGCGCACATCTCCCCATTTCGCAGACAGATAAGGTTTTTTCGGCCGTGCGTTCGATAGGGTTCTCGCAAGCCTTAAATAACAAATTGATTTATGCGCAAAAACTGGTGAAAATATGGCTCTATGGCAAGGCAGGTCCGTAAGGAAGCGCACAGGCGGAAGGTATCGCCCTTTCAGAAAGAAGAGAAAATTCGAGATAGGTGCGGAACAGCAGTTCACCGTCATCGGAGATAGAAGGCTCAAGAGAACGAGGGTTAGGGGTGGAAATCAGAAAATAAGGGTGCTGGCCGAAAAATACGCCAATGTCCTGGATCCTAAAAAGAAAAGGTAATCAAGGCAGAAATCATAAGTGTGGTCGAAAACCCGGCGAATCCGAACTATGTCCAGAGAAACATAATAACAAAGGGAGCCATAATAAAGACCTCCGCCGGAAACGCAAAGGTTACATCCAGACCGGGACAGGATGGCACAATAAACGCTGTTCTGGTGAAGTGAAATGCCTTCCAGAAAGGAGGGTAAAAAGGTCCTTTGGCCTGCTTATTTTGACATTCATACAAAAAGATCGGGAGGACGAAGAATTCCGAAAAACCTTGCTGTCGAGAACCCGAAAATAGAGGATATCGCAAGGGCGGTTAAGACCCTTGGAATCGAGTATGAGGTGGAATACGAGCCCAGATATCCTTCCAAATGGTGGAAGGAAACGGGCAGAGTGCTCGTAAAAACACCCATGAAAAAAGAAGAACTTCTTAAAAAGGTTGCCGAGATAATAAAAAATAATAGATCGGATTAAAAGGATTATCTGTCCTGAGGAGTTTCCACTTCATCCACTATCTTTTTTCCCGTAGCCACACTATCGATGGAGTGTATGTCTGCACCCGACTCCTCAAGGACCATCTTTATCTTTTCAAAGTCCAGGTCATCCCCTTCTATGGTTATCTTTATTGTCTCGGTCTCCTGGTCCACTTCTTCCAGCGTGCAGTTGACGCCGCTTACTCCGCCGAGAGCGCTCAACTTCTTCGATACCTCGACTATTGAAGGGGAATGCGGCTTCAGGACGTCCAGCACAAGCCTTCGTATGTCGCCCACTTTTATTCCTTCCTGTTGGTATGGGCAGATTTGAACACCTATTTAAGAATATCCTCGCAAGCATCGATGTGGTGGCACAAAAGATATATTATAGAAGTCTTATCGGCGGTCGCATGCCAGAGCAAAAGCAGAGTGAAGTTTTCTCCCTTCCCAAGAAAGGACAGAGGAATAGATGTAAGACTGGTATAGATACTCTGGATGCGATTTTAAATGGTGGAATACCCCGTGGTAACACTGTTCTGGTAACTGGTAGTTGCGGTACAGGAAAGACAACAACCAGCCTTGAATTCCTCGTGCATGGAGCGCTCTATGGTGAGAACTGTCTTTTCATATCGGTTACAGAAGCCTCTGAAAAATTGCTAGCCAATCTCATACCCTATGAATTCTTCGACGAAAGCCTCCTGAAAAGAGGAAAACTCATATTCATCGATATGCCTGCCATATACGAACGTCTCGGCCTTCAGAAATCCGAGTTTTCCTTTGAGGAAATAGATCTTCTCGTCAATGCCATCGGAGATATCGTGAAGGAATTGAAGATAAAGAGACTGGTAATAGATTCCGTCACATCCGTGTGTTTCCAGCTGAAAACCGAAGAGAAGATAAGGGATTTCATACTCAAACTCGGCAAGAAGCTCTCGGACCTCGGCTGTACGAGTCTCCTTGTCTCGGAGATACTGCCGTCCGATGCGAGATATTCCACATACGGAGTTGAGGAGGCGATAGCGGACGGTATAATCCTTATGGGGAACTATGAAAGAAGGGGCGACCTTCTCAGAACGCTTCAGGTCGTGAAAATGAGGGGGACCACCCATTCGAGGGCAAAATACGTTCTCGACCTGACTCCGATAGGAGTTCTCCTGGTCCCGATGCTGAAGGGAGGCGGTGATTGATGGGTGTTGTCGAAAAGGTTTTTGAGAGTCTCAAAGAGATACCGGAAAGTTCGGTCATAGCTCTGGAAGCGAACTCGGACGCCTACTTCGATGTCATACGCGCAATAACCGAAAAAATACCCACTTACAAGAATCTGGATGTGATATATATCAATTCAACCCTTCCCGCGAATTCCATAATAAACGTCATGGACCTTCTGGACATAAAACGAGATAATATCTATTTCGTTGACTGCGGTTCGAGCGTACTGCTCACCCAGCAGACAAAAAACGGACATGTGCTTTTCGTCGAAAGCCCGACCATGCTCGAGAACATCATGTTGAAGGTGGAATTCCTCTTCAGAAAGCTCGATAAGAAAAAGGGAAAACTGGTGTTCCTGGATTCGATAAACTCGCTGGCGATACACAATAGTCTGAGCATTCTCTCGGAGTTTATGCACATACTGTTCAACAATATGAGGTCGAAAGGAGCATACACCGTAGTTCTTTCCATAAAGGAGCAGAGTTCCGAGGATATCTCGAGGGCTCTGACCATGGTATGTGATGAAAAGATAGACGTTAAGGAGGAGTGGTGATGGCGGTAAGAGAATCGGGCGTGCCCGAGCTGGATAAATCTCTAGGAGGAATTCCCGAGGGTTTTGCCATCCTGGTTTACGGTTCTCCCGGCTCGGGTACCGAACTTTTTGCAAAGCAGTTCGCAGCGGCCGGTGTTGGGAAGGAAAATGTCATATATTTCACGACCAGCGAGAGAGACGAGGATGTTAGAAGCACAATGAAGCATTTCGGCTGGAACCCAAACATAACCATAATCAACATAGGGGAAGAATACTATGATAAGGTGCTTGCAAAGGAGCTTGAGATAAGCAAATACAGACAGGAAGGTGTCTCGATAAAGGATATAAAGAGGCTCAGAGGTCATGAGATTTCAAAGGGAATAAACTTCCTTACGAAGATAACATATGAGATTTCAAAACTGAAACCTCCCTTCAGAGTCATAATCGATTCTCTCGACTTCTTCCTCGAATACTACGAACCACAGCAGGTCATATCCGCCCTGAGAACGATCAAAGCCCATAGCCAGTATCAGAGAGGTATCGTGCTGGCGACCATGCTGAAAGGCGTCCACGAACCGAAGACGGAAAGCGGTGTCGAAGAGGTCGTTGATATAATAATCGAACTCGAAAAACTCAGAAAAGAGAAAGAGTTTCAGAGGTACCTAATAATCCAGAAGGTCAGAAATCATCCCGAAAAAGTCGGGATAATGGAATACACAATCACACAAAGAGGGATTACACCAAAGTGATGGAATGGAATATGACGCTGTTGTTGTAGGCGGAGGGCCTGCAGGGAGTAAAGTTGCCGATATCATAGCAAAATCGGGTTTTTCCGTACTTATTATTGAAGAACATAGGGAGATAGGGAGGCCTGTACAGTGTTCCGGTCTTGTAAGCGAAAAGGTCTTGGAGCTTTCGGGAACCGGGAAAAGTTCGGTTATTCGGGGACTGAAAAGAGCGAAGATACTATCACAGAATGCCGAACTGACGATAGAATCCGAAAAAGAAAGGGTTTTTGTCATAGACCGGAGTATATTTGACAAAGAAATGACCAGAAACGCCATAAAAAACGGCTCGGACGTAATCCTCGGGACCCGGGTCGAAGGCCTTTTCAGAAATAAAGATGGAGTGGAAATAGCAGCTAACTCGGGTGGAGAGAAGATAAGGATAAAGACGGGGCTACTTATAGGTGCTGATGGGCTTTACTCGGTAACCGCCCGCTCCTTCGGACTCGACAGGCCGACGGAGATTCTCGGAGTGTTTCAGGCCCATGTATCGGAGGAAGTGAATGAAGTGAGAGTTTTTCCGGAGCCGGAAAATTCGTTTTTTTCTTGGCAGATACCTCTGTCAAAAGGCTCGTTGATAGGGACCGCCGCTTTAGGGGAAAAAAAGGCATACGATATTTTCAAAAACAGATTCGGAGATTTCGAGAAAAAATCGATTGCGCTCTACGGCGGAGGAATACCTCTGGGATACTCCAGAAAAACAGTGGATGACAATGTAATGATTGTGGGTGATGCCGCTTCACAGGTGAAACCTCTCTCTGGAGGCGGCCTTTATCCGGGTCTTGTTGCTGCGGAGATATGCGGAAAGGTGGCAGTCAAGGCGCTTGAAAATAAGGACTACAGTAAAAAAGCACTGATGGAATATCAGAGAGGATGGCAGGGCGGCGTTGGTAAAGAGATAAAAAACGGAATATATCTAAGGAAGATTTATCGAAATCTCAAACACAGAGATATGGATAGGATACTGAATGCTCTGAATAACGAGAAATCGCTGTCCATAATAGGAAGCATGGGTGATATAGACCATCCGTCAGCGATTGCGGGCTCTCTCGTAAAGAGTTCTCCTAAACTTCTCGTATTTGCCCGCTATCTGTCTGGTCTTCTCATCTAACCAGGGGAATTTTCCGTAGTTATCATTCAGATAATACATATACGCGAGTATTGCGGAGCCTCCGGCCAGACCTATGAAAAGGAACAGAGGCCAGAGAGGGATGCCCCTTCTAACGGAGAAACTTGTATATGGAATTATGGCATCGACCCCCAGATATGTTACGTTCAGGCCGTGCCTGTAATACGGCATATCGGTGGCATTAGGTATTCTTGTGGCATACTCCCACTCCTCCTTCGAAAAGAACGACATGGATTTCATTATGAAATGTCTCGGCGTGTTGTTGGTTGAATTGGAATAATCGAATTCCAGAGAAAATCTGACGTAATATACTCCTTCCGGAGTAGATTCCGAGGTCTTCATTGTCAGAGTAAAGGATATGCTTGAACCTGGATGCAGTTCTGGGATTATCTCCGCATATCTCAGGCCGTTACCCTGCTGAATCTCCGGCGGGTTTGAGAATTTTTCATCGACCTCACTATATGTTTCCAGAGTGGCATATGCGTATATCTCCGAGGACAGTATTATATTCTCCATCGTCCTGTTATATGGGTTGTAAAGCCTGAATTGGAGATTTCCGGAATTTCCTGGATATATGGTCGGACCGGAGAAGTTCTGAAACAGGAAATTGGTTTTTGCAGGATTGCAAACATATTCCTCCACCGTTGGTACCGTAAAAGGGTCGTCTGCAGCCACCAAAGAAAGCGTAGGAAACATGAGTACGGAGACCGCAAACAACACGGACAGGAGTCTCTTAATCATCATGCTCCACAACCGACAAAGGTATAAAATATTTTCTTAAAGAAGTGAGAAAGCATCTTCCACCCTGCTTATCTCTATGTTTGTGCTTCTGTTGCCCAGAATAGCACCTTTGGAATTGACAATGAGACAAGCTCCCACGAAACCGCTTCCGTAATTGACCGTTCCTCTGTAAAACGGAACGCCGAATATTTCTCTCAGTTCCCCAAGTTCGATATCGTCCGCTTCCGGATGGCAAAGTCCTCCTTCGTTCGTGACGGCCCCGGCAGAGCCCACCGTGGGTATATCGGCAATGGATTTTCTTTCAACAGGCACTCCGAGGACATCTTCTATCTTTTTAACCCATTTCCTCGATATTCTGGGATGCAGTATGGCTCCTTTGTCATTGACGAGTATATTATTTCCAGCTGCATTATATTTATCGCCCAGAACCAGGACGTTTACATATTCTTCCAGCGGTTTTATCTCTTCTTCCTCGGCAAGATACGAGACAACCGCTCCGTTGGAATTTGCAGCCATGAGAGCACCTACAAGTCTGGAGCCTCCTATTTCCATTTCGATTACCGGCACGGATAGGACTCTTTCCAAGTCAGCCAGGACCTCTGCCGGAAGACCCTTCTGGACAGCGGTAAAACTATCCGTAGCAACGCCGAGAAGGCCGAGAAACGGATTGGAGTGAAACTCCATTAGCCTTATCATGTCACTCTTCCGGAGGCACTACTTCGACAACTTCTTCGAACTTTATCATTTTCACTCTTATCCTGCTGGGTATCTTCTTCTTACCCCTTGCCCAGACCATTTCGTTGATCCGGTGATCGATCCAGACCTCCTCCGGTCCCACTTTCATGTGTCTGGCCGCAAATTCCCGGATGTGCTTTATAGCTCTGTCCGCTCTTTTCGTTCTCGGTATGTTTTTGAGGTCCCTGAACGTTATGGTATAAACCCTCTCTATCTCCTCATCAGCCATTTTCTCACCTCATAGCTTGAGCTTTCCTCTTCTCCAGCTTCTCTGCTTCGGATGCCTCATGAAGTTTCTGTTGGTCCTCTGCATAACCCATGCCGGGACCCTTCTGTTCTGTTTCACCCTTTTAAGCAATCTTACCTTCTTTCCATACGGTCTGTTATGTGCCACCTGCTCACCTTCTTTTTATCCTTATTTCCCTCTTTTTCGGAATGGCTCTTTCGAGTATCCTTTTGAGGGTTTCGTCATCTATTATTCTGTCAAGTCGCCCTGTCTGAGCCAAGGCGATGAGCTGGTTTTCAACACTTTCCGCTATCTCCGGATGTGCCATCTTTATCCTGGCAAGCCTCTCTCTGGCTTCCGGCGTCATTATCTGTCTCAGTATCGCCGCTCTTTCCATCTCAACCTGTCTTCTCTGCTCTTCCTGCATTGCAGCGATTTCTTGCTGTTTCTGAAGTTCCATCAGTTTCCTTTTTTTTATCTCTTCCAGCTCGTCATCCATAAATCTCACTTCTTCGAAAGGTATTTCTTCAACTCTGGGCTTGTTTTAACAAGTTCCTTCATAATCTCATAGGACAGATTGTCGAGCAACCTCTGCCCCTCAGGAGTTATCTTTCTCCCTTTCTTCCCGTCTTTCACGATAAAACCGGCATTTTCCAGCTGTATGAGCCCTGTCTGAATTATGGATCTGCTGCCTCTTGCCGGATGATATCTCTTCGATCCTCTGTCCACTCTTCCTCCGAACATGGCGCTCAGCCTCATCAATCCTATGGGTCCGTGAATGTAGACCTTTCTGAGAATCGCGGCCGTTCTGATATACCACCATTCGGGGTCGACAGGCTTTTTCTCCCTGTGTATGCCTGTCTTGACGTAAGGGGCCCATTTGGGTACGTATATTGCATCTATGCCTTTCAGTTTCTCGGCTGTTTTTTCGATTAATAGCTCCGCAGGAACATCTCTTACTCCTGTCATTGAATTCCTCCTGAGGGATGTTGCGCCTACCTGCTTCCCATATATAAAGCTTTGCACATCTCCGTAGATAAGTTTTTTATCGGGTAACTGATGGAGCCCTGGTGCAATGATGTACTGCCTCCTCTGCAAAAAAGAACTGGAGGGCGACTATCAGTTATGCCCCGAATGTTTCGTGGAGCTTACGAAGAATGACCCTCTGTGGCACTGTAAAGGCTTTTCCGTCGGAGAGAGTGTCCCGGACCTTCTGGCTAAGGAATCCATAGTGGTTCTCTCATTATCCAAAGAGGGCAAGGGGCTCACGGACGAAAAGACCATAGAAGAAGATGTAACGATGCCTGAAAATCCGGATTTCGAGGATGCGGAGAAGATTTTCTGGAAAATAAACAACCACATGAAACACATGGGCATAGGGACATATCTGGAAGATGCCAAAAATCTCGAGTTGACTGTGAATGACCTGCTTAACCTCTCTCATATGTTGAAGATAGCGGAAGATCTGGTCGATTTCAAGGGTGCTGCCGAGGAGGAGACACTTTCCAGGATATCGACGACATATTTCTACGCCTATCTTAGAATGGATATCGTTAAGGGTGTTGATGCGAAAACGATAAAAAAAGGGAAAAGAGACCTCTATTCTCTAGTATCAAGATACACAAAGATGGCCGAAAGCGTGAAGCCGTCCAAAGGTATTGCAGAACTAAACAGAGGCTTTCTGCACATACACCTGCACAGATACAAGGATGCCGTGGCCCACTTCAAGCGTGTAAGGGACTTTGAGAAAAAACCCAGAGTTCTAAGCGACATAGGGCTGGCTTTCGAGGGTATGGAGATGTATGAAGAAGCCGATGAATACTACACTAAAGCCCTGAAAATAGATGAAAAATGTATAAAAGCCTGGATGGGACGTGCATCTGTCGCACTCTACATGAGAAAATGGGGTGCTGCGCTCCAATTCGCTTCCAAAGCCATAAGTCTTGACCCGAATCTGCCTGAGGCATACATTCTGGAGGGAGATATTTTCCTTAACCAGGGACTGTATGCGGAAGCGGATAAAGCCTATGAACGGGCCATAAAACTCAGAGGCGGGGATAAAGGATGGCTTAAAAGGGCTAGCGGTATGTTCAGGGCCGGCAGATGGGGTGCTGCGCTCCAGTTCATTGACAGGTATCTCTTCATATTCCCGAACGACCACGAGGGCTGGGTTATGAAGGCAAGAATACTTCGGGAGAAAGGAGACCGCGAAGAGGCGAAAAAAGCATATAAAAGAGCACTTGAGATAAAAAACACCTCCGAGATACGGGAAGAAATGAAAAATATGGCGTGATAGGATGGAATACAGAAAAAGGCGGAGAATACGGAGAAAAGAGGCAAGAAAACTCAGTGATGAAATAAGGGAAAGATGGGGTGATTGCCCTTTTTCGGGTGACCATCAGGTGGATTTGGCAGAGGGCAGGGATTTCGGTCTCATATTTTCGGATGGGAAACTTGTAGGCCTGATTTACAATGGAATGGCATTTCTAACGCTCAGAGGCATTCTTCTGTGCAGTCCTTCCAAGAAATGGGTTACGGTGGATATGGGCGCCGTAAAATTCCTTTACAACGGGGCGGATGTGATGGCTCCCGGGATAGTCGATGCGGATATCGAGATAAGGGAAGGAGACCCAGTATGGGTAAAAGAAGAGAAGCACGGAAAACCTCTGGCAGTCGGCATCGCTCTGATGGAGGGTGGCGAGATGGTAACATCCAGAAAGGGCAAGGCCATAAAAACACTGCATCACATTGGCGATAAAGTATGGAAGGCCGATGAATAACCCGGGAGAGGTGAGATACTGAAACTTTAAATATCAAATCATAACTCCATCCTTCGCCAGGCTTGACCGGGGGGTCAGGCGTCCCCTGTAACCCGAAATCGCCTATATGCGGGGGTGACGGCCGGGAGAGGCGTAGCCGGTTTCTCCTTCGGTCCGGAGCCGACTATGAGGCCCTGTCCTGTGGGGCTGAAGGTGGTTCAGCAAGGCTGCCGGAGGGCAGTCTTCTGGCCTCTGTCGCAGAAATCGGGTCAGGCCCGGAAGGGAGCAGCCCTACTGCGAACTCTCAGCGCTCTCAGGGTTGCGGGGCCGAGAAGGTTTCCGGGCAAACCGGAGGCGTGCCGAGCGTCGATCCCGGCTGGCCTGGCAATTAAGCGGATACGGCTCTCTTTTCTATGACGCCCCTCTTGATTTTCACAAGAAGGACAAGGGCAATTCCCAGGAGAGCGCTGGTTACATTGGACAGAGCCATGCCGTACCATATCCCTGCAGCACCCATCGTCACAGCCAGAAAATAACACATGGGCAGTCTCATACCCCACAATCTTGTCATACTCATGACCATATTGAACTCCGTCCTTCCCGCACCGCTGAAGAACCCGACAGAGGCGCGGAATATGCTGAAAAAAGGAAGACCCATTGCTACAATGGACATAAACACGGCTCCGCTGGATATGACAAGGGAATCCGCGGTGAAGGCGGAGAGGATTTCCTCCGGGAATAGGAAGAACACCGCAGAGAACAGCCAGAGTATGATGAAACTTATGCCGGCTATCTTCCAGTAGCTCTCTCTGGCCCTATCCAGTTTCCCGGCACCTATGTTCTGACCAACTATGGTCGTGAGTGAGAAAGCCAAGCCATCAACAACTATGAACGTCAGATTTACCATCCTGTTCCCTATGCCGTACGCTGCCAAAGCAAGGGTGGAATTGGGCACTCCTTCCGTGTTTCCGGGTAGAGAGGCTATTATGAACATCAGGAAAACAAAGCCAGTTGCTGTTAAACTCATCCCGATGGTTGATGGCAAACCTATTCTCAATATCTTCTTTATCAGTCCTCGGTCCGGTTTCATCTCTTTCCATCTGACCCTTATATCCACTCTTCCGCTGTAAAGCCAAAGAATTGCGAGAACAGCGTACAGCATACGGGAAATCAGCGTGGCTATGGCAGCGCCGACTACACCCATTTCCGGAAAACCAAACCATCCGAATATCATTATCGGATCCAGAACGATGTTTATGCCCAGAGTTATTCCGTTCATCCACATGGGAGTGACTGTGTTCCCCCAACCCCTGAGTATCATTGTGAAAACTATTGTGACGAACATGAAAGGCAGGCTGAGAAATATTATGCTCGTATACTCTATGGCCAGTGAGGTCACATTGTCAGGAGCGCCTATGGCCTTTATTATATCCCCAACGAAGATGTAACCGATGATGGACATGACTATGGAAATGCCCAGAGAAAATGTCAGCATCTGACCAGAGACCTTATCCACCATCTTCTTGTCCCCTGCCCCGGTATACTGCGAGACAAGGGCGGTCCCTGCGGTCCCGAACCCCATCGCCAGAGACATGAATACGAATATCAACGGCCAGGCCACGTTTATGGCCGAAATAGCTATGGCGCTCTCTCCGACAGGAAGATGGCCCACCCAGAACGTATCCGCCAGATTATAACCGCTCTGCATGAGGCTTGATACCATCATGGGCCACCCCAAAAGAAAGGCCGCTTTCACCACATTTCCATGGAGAATTTCACGCTGGACCTCTTTTGGTGTTCTGACCATCTGAAACAGCATATGTCTCGCATTAAAAAACCTTTGCATGAAAATGCAATCATTTCCTGTCCTATTTTTTTAAGCGTATTTTGCCCTCTAATTGCATTTCTATATCAGATTTTTTGCAGAAATTTATTTTGAATGCATATAACTGTAGAAAAGAAGAATTTTTTCCAACCGAATAAGCAAACATTGAGTGAAGGAAAAGAGATATATCTGCAACTCATTACGGCCTACGTGTCGAAAAACTGGATTAAAGAAAAGAGAAGAGATCACTATTATCGAAAAGCGAAGGAGGAGGGATACAGGTCAAGAGCCGCCTACAAACTCATACAGATCCATAATCGCTTTGGAATCTTCAGAAGAGGGGATGTGGTGGTGGATCTGGGTGCCGCACCGGGAGGGTGGTCGCAGATAGCTCTCCGCTTCATAGGTAAGGAAGGTATGCTTGTAGGTGTGGACCTCCAGAGAGTGGCTCCGCTAGAGGGGGCTATTTTCATAAGAGGTGATTTTACTTGGAAAGAGACCGCGGATAGGATTGGGGAGATACTCAAAGGCAGGGAGGTCTCTGTAGTGATTTCGGATATGTCTCCGAACATCTCCGGCGTCTATTCCACGGACCATGCCCGTTCCGTTTATCTGGCGGAGAGCGCACTTAGATTCGCTGTGGAAAATCTGAAAAAAGGAGGGGTTTTCGTTGTTAAGATATTTGAAGGGGATATGACAGGAGATTATGTTAAAGAGGTGAAAAAGCATTTCGGTATGGTGAAACTTTATTCTCCGAAAGCATCCAGAAGTTCCAGTTCCGAGATATACCTGATTGCGAAGGGTTTCAGGGGAGCGGATGAATCGGATGATCTCGCAGAAAATCAATGAGTTTTTCCTTCTCACAGACGAAGAGGTGAGTGCGGAAAGGGGAATCGGACGAGCCAAAACCGGAGATCCCGGTAAATTCCTTCGAAATATGGCGGACAACATCCGTTTCACTCATTTCCGTGGAGTAGTACACCCTCTCAACGGCAGCATATTGCAAAAGATAATCTATGTGCCATCTCAATTTATTTCTCTTTTTAAGGTGTCTTTCAACCCTTGCTTCTATCCCTCCCGGACCGAGGGCCGAGCCAACATAGCAGTAACGGCCCTTTTTAAAAAAGATTTTTCCTAGGGCACCTATTTCTATCTTCTCATCCTTTTCGGTGACTATAAGGAGTATGTATGCACCTTTCAATCCATATACCTTCCGCCGTTCACATTTATGGTTTCTCCGGTTATATGCTCGTTCTCTATGAGGAATATAACCGCGTGTGCGACCTCTTCGGGCCTTGCGATTCTTCCTAACAGAGATAGCTTGGAAAGTTTCGCTTTGAGATCCTCGCTAAGAAATTCCGTGTCCACCGGCCCGGGAGCAACCGCGTTCACCCTTATATTGTATGGTGCCAGTTCTCTTGCCAGAGATTTTGTAAATCCGATCATGCCTGCTTTCGAAGCCGCATAATGAGCTCCTACGGTGCCGCCCTCTTTTCCTGCAACGGAAGAGCTGTTGACGATGTTTCCGGCCCTTTGTTTCTTCATATACTTCACTGCCGCTCTTGTGCAGTAAAAAGTGCCTTTTAGATTTATTCCCATAACCCGGTCCCATTCCTGATCATTTATTTCTTCGAGTTTTCTCGGGTTCGGAAGTATTCCCGCATTGTTCACAAGTACGTCTATTCTGTCCCATCTTGCGATTACCTGTTCAATAAGGTTCTCCGCATCTTCGTTCCATGAAACATCGGCCTTTATGAGAATGGCCTCACCACCCATATTCTCTATTTCCTCCACAGTATGTCTGGCAGCCATCTCATCCCTATCGTAATTTATCACAACGGAATGCCCTGTTCTGGCAAGCTCCAGCGCGATTGCTTTTCCGATTCCTCTGCTCGAGCCTGTGACTATTGCGCTCTTCATCCGTTCACCGATTGAATTATCATTGGTATTTATTATTTGGCATCGCTCAGTAGACATCTATGGAAATCAATTTCACCCAGAATACAAGGGTTCTTCCCTGCGTTACCTCATTGTAATCTATGGTATATGTGCCTGCAGTCTCATTGACATCCGTTAGTATGAACGTCCTTTCGACCCCTTTGATGTATCCCACTCCGGTCGTCTGAAATTCGTCCTCTTCCGTTATTAGGTGTCTTATCTTTATCGTGCCGTTGCCGCCATCGGCCGTGCTGTCCATATCGAGAACCCTTATGCTCCATCCCTCTGTCAAATATTCCTTTCCTACCTCCGGGTCGTTTCTCACCACGACATAGTTTTCAAACAGGTTTTCAACAACCATCGGCCAGTGGTAGAGCGGGTGTTCTACGACCTCGCCCACATATGGTGTGGCATCGAAATAGGCATCGAACTGCTTTGTACTGTACGTCTCCCTCATTTTAACGGTTTCTACAATAGGAAGCGTCTTTATCAGAGACGGATCGCCGTTTCCGTAGCCTTTCTCCGGTGGAACCACTATCGTCCTCGTTTCTCCGGGCTTCATCCCGAGAAGCCCCTCGCTAAACCCCTCCACAACCCGTGTATATCCCCCTTCGCTTGCACCGCCGACATGTACCATTAGTGGAACGTATTGATTTTTGTCCCTGAGTTTGAAAGTTGCAACCTTCGGATATGTGATATTGTCCACGGCCACTTCGTATATTGAAGTATCGAAGACAAGACTTCCGTATTCCGGAGCCAGCATACCGATGTAATCCACCTGAACTTTGGAACCGTTTCGCACCCCTCTCTCTTCGGTTCCTGTGACCGGGGATAGAGTCGCTTGATAGGCAGCGAATAACACCAGCACTGTGAGAATCGCTGTAATCAATACCATTGTTTCCTTCTTCATTGAATCATGCCGATATCGAGCCTAAATAAATACTTTGCTCTTCTTCATCAGAAATAATTAAAGAAAAAGGTTTATCTGACAAATCTTCTTTTACTGACCAGCAATACAGCGATTGCGACTAGGAGCGCCAGTGACCAGAAGACAGGGGGCTCAGATGGGTTCGGTTGCCCATTCCTGGAGAGCAACTCAATATTTCCGTTATCCGGCGGTTTTATCTTCAACTTGTTTATCTCCACGGTAATGGGATCGGTAGGTCCTGCGAAAATCTCACCGCCTGTAAGCGTATCCACTCCGATAACTCTTGCTCCCTTGTTCAGATAGTGTACGCCGGGATTGCAAAATCCGCAGTCTTTGGTCGATACCATAAGGTATAACCTCTGTGATTCGCCGGGCATGAGTTTTTCGAGATTCCATGTAATCTGTGTTTCTTTCATAGGAAATGTTGTCGGTGGAGAAGGAGCCGCATCGATGGATATCTCCGAAGACGCTCTTGTACCTGTACCGTTGCAAGCGTCAACTATGGTTACGTTGCCGGCAGTCGTCGCATAATCGACAAGGACCAGATTATGTGGCATGCCGTCTTTGACCTCTATTTCTATTGCATCGGACCAGCCCGTGTTGGTGACCTCGATGACGAGTTCCCATTCATAATATGTGTGGACATATCCTTTGTCAACGCCGCTGGTCTTTACTTTGGTAATCTCCAGATTCGCAGGTACGGGCAAAACTTCGACAGTGAGGCTATCGGTAGCCGATGCACCTTCGTCATCCGTAATAATCAGGGTTACATTGTAGATTCCTGCTTCCATATATGTGTGGCTCGCAATCACTCCGGTTCCGGTACTTCCATCCCCGAAATTCCAGAGGTAGAAAAGTATTTGTCCGTCAGAATCGTAAGAATTCGATGCATTGAAGGTGATTTCCTCGTGAACATAAGCCGTTATGTCCGGGCCGGCTACGGCAACGGGAGGGATGTTCCTGTGTTCTACATATATATTTTTTGCGGCCATGTTGTTGGACAGGTCATAATCGGGGGGGTTCACTCCGGAGATGTTGACTATTATCGTATGTTCGCCTTCCACAGCCGTCCAAGGAGCGGTTACTGTAACCTCCCCGTTCGCAGGCACGGAAACATTTTCCGCCCTGTATATAAGATTTGTATCGCCGATCTCATCGAGATAGAAAGAGACCGTGCAGGTGGCGTTCTGTGCTTTGTGTGCAAGTTTTTGTGTTTCTATGTATCCGGTTACTGTAACATCATCTAGATAAGCATCGCCCCATATTCCTCCACTACCACCCAGATCTCCGAATACAGTGGTGTTTATAGGCCTGTCGTCATATCTAAATCCCTTATAAATTGGTGTATTATTAACAAAAATTTCGAATTGATCCGATATAACTTTTATTCCAAGTTTATACCAAGTTTCTGGTTGTAACGTATAAACATCCATTGTAATGTTCTCCTTTTGTTCAGGCTCATTTTCTATCTGTCGTATATCTATATCATAATCGTCATCCCATAGTCTGATGTCCAGACCATACGTAGGATTACTGAAAGATGCGCCATCTGGAATTGCCCTTACCTGTAAAAGAGCAAATCTGTCATATTCCTGTATTTTTTGTGGCAGATATATCCAACCCTCTACTAGAACATAATTACTTTCGCTGAACTGCGTCCATATATATGGTGCGGTGTTGGTACCCGGGTCCGACTGGGAATGAGCACTGTAATCCGGTGAATGGCTAACCGCGTTCGTAACCTCCATCACACCAGCAGGATTCCATGGGCCCACATACCATTTGTTCAATGTTCCGTCATCGAAGTCATCAGAGAACAAGAGTTCGCTTTCCGTAATGTTTTCCCAGACATCATAGTCGCCGTGGATTGTAGCAGAAATCGCCATATCGTCCCTTTCGATAGGGGCCTCATTGGAAAACGAAATGTCGAAATCGGACATCGAAAGATCTGCGACTCCCGACTTTTTCACAAAAACAGTTGCAGAAGCTCCGTTATTGGAATAATCCCTGTCATCAGGATTAACATTCTCTACCTTCACTATGATGGTATGGTTCCCTTCCACGGCGACCCAAGGAGCGGCGACGGTTATTTCTCCGTTAGCTGGTACAAAGACGTTATCCACCCTATAAATCACGCTGTCCTCACTTACATTATCGAGATAGAAAGAGACCGTACAAGTAGCATTATTAGCTTTTTGATAGATGTATGGGAAAGGCGTATAGCCTGTAACGAGGACGTTGTCTAGATATGCATCTCCCCATCTTCCAGCACTTCCTCCAGTATCTCCAAAAGCGGTCACATTTACTGGTCTGTCATCATACCTTGTCCCTTTATAAACAGATTCGTCATTCACTAATATCTCATATTGGTTTCCATCGATGAGTAGTCCGAGCTTATACCATGTTTCTGGCTCTAGAGTGAAAATATTCATTACCCAGTTATCTCTTTTTGTTGGGCTAACTTCTATTTCATCCACATCCAAACTGTAATTATCATCTCCGAGGAATATTCCGATGTAATACGTTGTGCGATCACCCACAACCCCATAGGATGGGTCGGGCATGTCCTCGAGACCATTTATGAGACTTCTTGCTTGCAAGAGTGAAAATCTATCATATTCCTGCTGTTTTTGAGGGAGATAAATCCATCCCTCAATAAGCACATGGTTAGTGTCATTGAAATCTGCTGCAATATATGGCGCAGTATTGGTATCTGGATCTGACTGGGAATGTGCACAATAATTCGGCGAATGGCTCACAGCATCTGTAACTTCCATAATTCCCACTGGATTCCATGGACCAATGTACCACTTATTCAGCGTTCCATCGTCGAAGTTATCCGAGAACAGAATCTCGCTCTCTGTCGTGTTCTCCCAGATATCATAATCTCCGTGAATTGTTGCCTGAATCGTTATTGAATTGCCCTCTGTTAAATTATCATCGGAGAATGAGATGTCGGAGTCAGAGATGGAAAGATCAACATTTTCTGTAGGAAGCTTTTTCACTACGACATCGTCCAGATAGGCATCACCACAAACACCGCTAGTACCACCCACATCTCCAAAAAGAACACTATCCAGGGCCGTTGATTTGGTCCGAGTACCCTTATACACATTCACGTCATTAACGAATACCTCATAATCAAACTCCTCCACTAGCAAACCTATTTTGTACCATGTTTCCTGCTGAAGAGTATAAAGGTCAAATATTGCCTGATCTGCGTCCGACAAATCTGTATCTGTGGTGGTGTCCTCAACAATATCTATGCTGTAGTCATCATCATCCAACAAAATCCCAAGAAGGTATTTTCCCGACACATTATTTACCTGCAAAAGTCTAAATCTATCATATGCTTGAGTTTTTTCAGGTAGATATATCCAGGCCTCTACAAGGACATGATTGGTATAGTTGTAATAGGCTCGGATATACGGAGCAGTATTCGTTCCAGGATCAGATTGTGAGTGAGCACTGTAATCCGGCGAATGGCTAACCGCGTTCGTAACCTCCATCACACCGGTAGGATTCCATGGGCCCACATGCCATTTGTTCAATGTTCCGTCATCGAAGTCATCAGAGAACAGGATTTCGCCCGACACATTCGATACTAAGGGCTTCTCTTCTGTGGAAACTGACGAAAAAACTGTCTGTATGGGTACAATCAGTATAAACGCTATCATTAAAGCTAAGAGTGCGCAATTCGATCTGCTACGCGAGAACATTTTCCTCCGCATATGCTCACCTGATATCCCTATACACTACTGGTTTATAAATCTTTTGGAGAATCGTACAAATTATCGAAATACTCTTTTTCTACATCTCTTTATGTCGTTTGAACAAAAAGTGCAAAGAAGGGCGCGGAGAAGTGGACGGAACATCCACGATAACCTTTATAAATAGGACCTTTTTATGCGGCCATACCCTTGTAGGAGAGGCACGACCTCGCAGCACTACAGGAGGTAATAACTTGGCAGAAAAAAAGACGATTGAAGCTGTGAAAAAAGCGATCGAAAGCGCTCCTCCCCGTAAATTCAGGGAAAGCCTCGAGCTTGCCATAAACCTGAAGGATGTGGACCTCAAGAATCCGAAGAACAGGATAGAGGAGGAGATAATACTTCCCAATGGCAGAGGGAAGCCGATAAAGATTGGTATTTTCGCAACGGGAGAGCTTGCTCTGAAATCAAAAGATGTTGCTGATGTTGTTCTCGGCCCCGAAGACATAGATGACCTGGCCGAAAACAAAAGAAAGGCGAAAAAACTCGCTAATGAGGTGGATTTCTTCATTGCGGAGGCACCCCTGATGCCAGTGATAGGTAAAAAACTAGGAGTTGTGCTGGGTCCCAGGGGAAAGATGCCGAAACCAGTGCCACCGAACATAGATCCTAAGGGCATAGTGGAAAATCTGAAGAAGACCGTCAAGGTCAGATCCAAGGACCGACCGACGTTTCACGCCCATGTGGGTACCGTTGACATGAGCCCGGAAGAAATCGCAGACAACATAGAGACCGTGATAAAGAGGCTTGAATCGAAGCTGGAGAGAGGAAGAATGAACATAAAATCGGCCTATGTTAAGACAACCATGGGCCCTGCCGTGAGGTTGTGGTAAGATGGCGCATGTGGCACAGTGGAAAAAGGAAGTCGTCGCCGAGCTTCAGGACATAATAAAGAACAGCAAGACCGTGGCCCTTGTTTCAATAAACGGAATTCCGGCCGTTCAGATGCAGAAGATGAGGGAGAACCTAAGAGAAAAGGCGAAAGTCAGGGTGGCGAAGAACAAACTCCTAAAAATAGCTCTCCAGAATGCGGCGCAGGAAAAACCGGGAGTCGAAACTCTCGTCGATTACATACAGCATCAGCAGCTTGCCATAGTCGGCACGGAGAACAATGCATTCTCATTCTTCAAGGAGATAGAAAAATCGAAGACAAGAGCACCTGCAAAGGGCGGAGAGACCGCTCCCGAGGACATAGTCGTCAAGGCGGGACCGACGTCATTCAAGCCCGGCCCGATAGTGGGTGAGTTCGGGAAGGTGGGAATCCCAGCAGCGATAGAGGGCGGAAAGATAGTGATAAAGAAGGATAAGACCGTGGTCAAGGCCGGAGAAAAGATTCCCAGAGACCTCGCTCAGATGCTAACGAAACTTGAGATTTATCCCATAACCGTCGGAATGGACGTTTTAGCGGCATACGAGGAAGGAACAGTATTCGACAAATCCGTGCTTGCGGTGGACGAATCGGAGTATCTGGGAAAGGTGCGGAGCGCAGCAAGCGGAGCGTTCAACCTTGCCATGTACATGGGATATGTGTCGGATATGACCATAGAGCCACTGCTTGCAAAGGCCGCAAGAGATGCACTGAATCTGGCGGTTAACGCCGCGGTTCCGACATCAGAGTCAATAGAGGCACTAATAGCAAGGGCACAGAGAGAGATGCTTGCTCTGGCATCCCTCGCGCCCGATGCGCTGGATGACGAGCTTAAAGACGCTCTGTCATCGCAACCCTCTCAGAAACCGCCCAAGGACGGCGGTGAGCAGAAAGAAGAAGAGGAAAAGAAAGAAGAAGAACAGGAAGAGGAGGTGTCCGAAGAGGATGCCGCAGCAGGATTAGGAGCATTATTTGGATAAGGAGGTAGAAAAATGGAATATATATACAGCGCTCTGGTACTTCACTCCGCCGGAAAGGAGATAACGGAGGAA
>JAJRTH010000013.1 GCA_024278375.1 archaeon
CATCTCTTTCAGAGTTGTTTTCTCTATATTGGAAGCTATTTTTTTAACTTCGGATAGATCTTTCGCATATTCTTCTTTCAGATATATCTCCATCATCGGAGTGCTGGGAATCTTTCTAGCGTCCACTATCTCTATCAGCCTCGGAAGACCGAGGGTCACATTCATTTCGGCAACACCCGCATAGTGGAAGGTTCTCATGGTCATCTGCGTACCCGGCTCGCCTATGGATTGCGCTGCGACGATTCCAACCGCCTCATAGGGGTCAACGAGTCTGCTCTCATACTTTTCACACACACCTTCGACTATCCGGTCAAACTGTTTTTTGGTGTATCTCTTTCCTTCCAGCCTCTCGGCGATGTCGGCTACCAGTCGCCTGGGCAGAGGTACGCCGTATTCCGATGCTTTTTGCATTATCTTGCTTTCAAGCGGAGTCATGGGCTTTATTTTCTTGGGTAGCTGTGAAGGGTCTATCTTTTTCTCTATCTTTCCCTTCTTTTTTCCCTTTCTCTTTTCCAGAAGTTCCAGGGGGCTCACGGGTTTCTTCTTTTTCGGCCGTTCAATCTTTTTAACACCTATCTTTTCAAGGACATCTATGGCATCCCTTTCGGACACATAGCGGAGAAGATCCTCAACACTGGCTTTTTTAAGGGTGCTCAGCTTGTATCCGGCATCCGCCAGGGCATTGGCCACGCTTTCCCTGATGCCTCTTCTCATGAGTCCTTTGACAGTATCTTTTTTTGCCGTTTAATCACCTCCCTCATCCTCTATTTCGACCTCCTCCGCACCTATCACCTCATCTCTCGTTCCGAATCCCTCTTCATCTATTCCCACCCCTTCCGCGTCATATTCCTCTCCGAGCACCTCTTTGATGACGGAATCCACATCAACGGCCTTTCCTGCGGGAATTCTGGATGGATCCGCGCCGTCCTCTCCGTATTTGAACTGGATGATGGTATTGGCAGTGTTCCTGACACTTCTGTCCTCCACCACTTTGAGGTCTTCAAGAGCGTTGATCAGTCTGCGCTGCATATATCCGGATCTGGATGTCCTGACAGCCGTATCAACGAGGCCTTCTCTTCCACCCATGGAATGGAAGAAGTACTCTGTGGGATTGAGCCCGCTTTTATACGAAGAGCGCACGAAACCGTGAGCTTCCGCACCGAGATCTCCTCTTTTGAAGTGAGGGAGGGTTCTTTCGAAGTATCCTCTGAAGAGCCTTTCTCCTCTGACAGCCTGCTGACCGATTGAGCCGGCCATCTGAGACAGATTTAACATAGAAGCCCTTGCACCGGACCTGGCCATGACCACGGCAGGGTTTTCGAGACCGAGGTGTCTTCCGGCAATCTCTCCGGCATCATCCCTCGCTCTTCCGAGAACCTTCATTATCTCCACTTCCAGGGTCTCCTCCAAGGACCTGCCCGGCATCTGTTCAAGGGTTCCCTCTCTGTACGCCTCGACGAGCTTTTCAACATCCCTAACAGCGTTGTTGAGCCTCTCCTCAATCTCTTTTTTCGCCTGTTCGGGTATGTCCTCATCCCCTATTCCCGTACTGAAACCCCTCACGGTTATGGCGCCTATAGCCATCTTAGTTATGGAATCCAGGAACTTTCTGGCGGCATCGGAGCCATAGTCCCTCGCAATCTTATCGAGAATCTTTCCTTTGAAGGCACCTATCGCCTTTTCATCGATGACTCCGCTCACGAGTTTTCCATCGGTCATCCTCACGAAGGCATCATCCGGGCATTCTCCTCCTTTTTTGCAAAGGTCTCTTCTCTGACATATGGATGCTTTGAACGTCATATTGAGCCCTTTCGGGAGTGTCAGACTGAATATGTCTTTACCGGAGTAGTATCTGACTCCGCCCGATTCCTCCACCGGATCCGGAAGTTTATCGTACTTTATTCCCCTGAGAATTCTGAGAGTCTGCTCTTCTGTAAACTTGCTGTCTTTGTGTGTGAGGAAGAACATCCCGGTGATATGGTCGTGTATGGCACCTATAACCGGCCCACCGAATCTCGGAGACAGTATATTCTCCTGGACCCGCATTATTATCTTCGCCTCAGCTCTCGCTTCTTCGCCCTGAAGAACATGGAGGTTCATTTCGTCCCCATCGAAATCCGCATTATATGGCGGACATACGGCAAGATTGAATCTGAATGTTATATAGGGAAGCACCTTAACCTGATGGGCCATCATGGACATCCTGTGAAGCGACGGCTGCCTGTTGAAGAGCACTATGTCACCGTCTTGGAGCTGTCTTTCCACGATATATCCTATATCCACTTTCTCGGCCACCGTTTCCTTGTTCTTTTCCGTGACCTTTATTCTCCTTCCGTCCGGTCTTATCACATAATTCACGCCCGGAATGTATCTGCCTTCCTCATCGAGTGGAGAGTTCCCTCTGAGCACCAGTTCCTTCGCTTTTTCTATATTGTATTGATTGACCCTCAGGCCGACCGTGAGCTCTCTGGCCGCTGCGATGGGCACCCCCACCTGATTTATTGAGAGATTCGGGTCCGGCGATATCACAGTCCTCGATGAAAAGTTCACCCTCTTACCGGAGAGATTGGACCTGAACCTCCCCTCTTTGCCTTTAAGTCTCTGGACCAGGGTCTTCAACGGCCTGCCCGACCTGTGTCTAGCGGGCGGTATGCCGGAGGTCTGATTGTCAAAATATGTTGTAACATGATACTGGAGAAGTTCCCACAGGTCCTCTATGATAAGCTGGGGCGCTCCCGAATCCCTGTTTTCCCTGACCCTCTGGTTTATTCTTAGGATATCCACGAGCTTGTGGGTAAGGTCATCCTCGGACCTGTCTCCCGATTCAAGGGTTATGGAGGGTCTTACGGTGACAGGCGGAACGGGGAGAACTGTCAGAATCATCCATTCCGGCCTGGCCACCTCCGGATTTATGCCCAGCGGGATGAGGTCTTCTCCCGGGATCTTTTCAAGCCTTTCCCTTATCTCTTTTGGAGAGAGTTTGTGGCCTTCCTCTCTGAAAGTATATGGCTTGTCAAGCACAACTTTTTTCTGCTCGGCATCGCAGTGAGGGCAGACCGATCTGGAAGAGGCATCTGCAACGATTTCCTTCGTAATAAGTTCGAGGTCTGACACGTCCCCTCCTAGGTCTTTGAGATGCACCAGGACCTTTTTGTACTCCTCAATCTGGTCCTGTGTCAGGAGAATCCTTCCGCAGGTGGAACAGGTGCTCTGGAGGAGTTTCTTTATCTCCTTAACATATCCTATGTGTATTACAGGCAGAGCCAGCTCTATATGTCCGAAATGTCCGGGACATTCGTCCACCTTTCCTCCGCAGGTCTTGCATCTCAGACCGGGTTCGATCACACCCATGTGCGGATCCACGAGTCCCATTTCTTTCGGAAAGCCGTCCTCATCGTAGGTATCTGGTGTTATGACCCTTATCGCGGACATCTTTCGCATCTCATCCGGTGAGAGGAGAGCGAAGTTTATGGAACCTATCCTTTTCAGGACACCTATCATCGAAACGGTTGGAGCGCGCATTTTCAGACCTCCTCCAGCTGAAGCCTCATAACGACTCCGAGCGACATCAGTTCATCCCTCAGCAGTTTGAAAGCATAGCTTACCTGTGCGGGGTGTATGTTCGTTCTATTGCCGCAGACCGGACAGTACATCGCACCTTTTTTGTCGAGTATGGCGACATGCCCGCAGCTCGGATTTCCGCAGACATATACGACGGTACCGTCAGACTGATCCAGCAATCTGTCCTTTATGACCATGGCAACGCCGTGACCTATGAGCGTGTCCCTTTCCATCTCTCCGAATCTGAGACCTCCCTGCCTTGACCTGCCCTCCGTTGGCTGTCTCGTGAGTATCTGAACCGGACCTCTGCTCCTCATATGGAGCTTTCCGGCGACCATGTGGTGCAGCTTCTGGTAATAGATTATTCCCACATATATCTCGGCCTTTATCTTCTCACCCGTAAGGCCGTCATACATTATCTGTGTACCTGTGTGCTTGTATCCGTTCCTTACCAGGGCTTTTCTTATCGCCATCTCTCTCTCGCCGCTGAAAGGCGTCCCGTCTATGAACCTGCCCTCCATTGAGCCCACTATGCCACCTATCATTTCGAGAATGTGAGCAACGGTCATCCTCGAAGGTATGGCGTGGGGATTGATTATCAGGTCGGGTGAAATTCCCTCTTCGGTGAAGGGCATATCCTCCTGCGGGATTATGGCACCTATGACTCCTTTCTGCCCGTGTCTCGATGCGAATTTGTCTCCGAGTTCTGGTATTCTCTGGTCCCTTACAACGACTTTGACCAGTCTGCTGCCATTCTCTGACTCTGTCAGCATTACGGAATCGACCCATCCTCCCTCTCTGGGCCTTACAGTCGTGGAGGATTCCCTTCTTTCCTGTGCGGCTAGAAAATCGGCGCTCTCCTCTATGAACCTCGGGGGCGAGGTCTTTCCTATGAGAACATCTCCCTCGGTTACGGACATTTCAGGGCTTATTATGCCATCCTCTCCGAGATTCACATACGCCTCTTCTCCTCTGGCTCCCTTCACATCGGCACCCGGTATCTCGAAGTGGTCTTCCTGACCTCCGGCATATCTTCTTTCCTCGTCCTTGTATGTCCTGAAGAATGTGGACCTCCCCAATCCTCTTTCTATCGCCGCCTTGTTGAATATTATGGCATCCTGCATGTTGTATCCTTCGTGTGAGATTATCGCCACCACGCAGTTCTGCCCTGCCGGCCTGTGATGGTAGTTTATGAAATCCATAGTCTTGGTATGCACAAGAGGCCTCTGCGGATAGTGAAGCAGGTGACCTCTGGTATCCGTCCGCATCCTGAAATTGGACACGGCAAGACCCAGTGACTGTTTGCCCATTGCCGCACCCATCGTATTTCTGGGCGATGAATTGTGCTCCGGATAGGGGACTATTCCCGTGGCCACACCGACCAGCAGCAGGGGATCGACCTCGAGATGTGTGTGCTCTTTTTCCAGAAGCAGGTCCATCTCGAACCTTCCTCCGCACTTCCTGCATTCCAGTCTGGCTATGCTTTCCTGTACCCCCATGTTTATCCACATCACATCCTCTCTCGAAAGATATGCACCGCAGTGCGGACATCTCTGGGGAACATCATAGGGATATACGGCGATGTATGTGTCCTCCTCCTCCTCGGCATCTATCCACTCTATTATTCCCCTTTCCACCAGATCGCTGAGCCTGAACTCTCCCTTTCTCAGGGATTCGACCTCATCCATGGTTATGTCCGGTTTTCCATCCTTTAGCACGATGAGGGCCCTTCTTATTCTTCCCGGGTCCGAGTTTATCAGTACCTCGTTCATGTGGTCATCGTATCTCACATTGACCTCATGGGATAGCATATTGCTTCTCCTTCTCTCTCTGAGGGTCTTCACGAGTTCCAGCGGGTCGTCTATTATTCCGACGAGGTCCCCGTTCACATAGACCCTCGCCTTGCCTTCCAGTTCCTCCTCCTCCTTCAGCCCCATGTCTTTCAGCAGATACAGTATCTCGCTCTCGGGATATCCTTCGGAAACATCCACTATAAGGGCCAGATTCTTGACAAGGCCGCAGTTCTGACCTTCTGGCGTCTCGTTGGGGCAGAGCCTTCCCCACTGTGTCGGATGCAGGTCTCTCGCCTCGAAATGCGGTTGGGACCTTGTAAGAGGTGAGGTCACCCTCCTCAGATGGCTGAGAGCGCTCAGATTTGATGTTCTGTCCAGGAGCTGCGACACTCCGGTTCTTCCGCCCACCCAGTTTCCAGTTGCCATCGCATGCATTATTCTCTGCGTGAAGAGGTCGGGCCTTATCACGGACCTTATCCTTATCTCATCCCTCTTTCCGAGCCTCTCTATCTGGTATTTCAAATCCGTCAAAAGTGCGTTAACAGCCACCCTGAAAAGGTCCTCCATGAGGTCTCCCGAGAGTTTGAGCCTTTTATTCGCATAGTGGTCCTTGTCATCCGGCTCCCTCTTTCCTATCGCAAGTTCGAGCACGCTTCTGGCCATCCTTCCCAGGAATATCGCCTTCTTTCTTCTGTCGTCTTTGCTGGAACCCAGATGCGGAAGCAGTGCCACGTCCAGAACACTTGATACCTTCTTCTCCCTGTATTCCTTTGCCTGTCCGGCCGCATAGCGCCTTTCGAGATAGTCCAGAGCGTCCTCTGTTGTAAATATTCCGTTCGGCTTGTATGTTTTCTTGTCATGCGCCTCTTCCAGGTTTGCATAGACGATATTCTCCATCTCTGGTTCCGTGACTATCGTGCGGAATATCTCCTCATCGCTTTCCATTCCGAGAGCCTTCATGAGAACGATAAGAGGTATCGAACCGGATGCCGTGGGCACGGTCACGGTGAGTATTCCGTCCTTCTTTTTCTCCATCAGGGTGAGGGCCCTGTATCCCTCTCTCTGAGAGAATACTTTTGCGACCTCGATGACGGTGCCGTATCTCTCGTCCCTTTCCACGAGTATTCTGTTCGGAGCGAGGTCTTCCAGAGATATAAGAACCCTCTCCGAGCCGCCTATTATGAAATAACCGCCGGGGTCCAGCGGATCTTCGAAATTTTTCTGAAGTTCTCTCCTGTATTCCTCCGGAGTGAGTTTTCTTCCCATCTGTTCTTCCATCTGTTCCTTCGAGATGTTGCATTTCTTGGATTTTACCATTATGGGGAGGTTTCCGACGAATATTCTCTGCGGGTCCCTCTCTATCCCGTCCACCGTTATGGTAAACTCTATCTCGACCGGAGCCACATAATTCAGGTCCCTCAACCTGGCTTCCATAGGGGTTATTTTATGTGTGGAACCGTTGGCCTCTTTCACCTGCGGATTTCCGACGAATACCGTCGCCGTTGCCTTGGGGTCGATCTTTCCGGTCACAGGGTCCCTTCTTCTTCCGACCCTTATCTTTATCTCTCCCCCGGTACGGTCCGGGTTCAGCACTATGGTTCCGAACTCGGCCCCTTCCCCTATCCTTATCGTGTCCAGAACCCTCTGCATCCTGCTGTTCATATTGTTGTCGCTCGCTATGAAATCATTGAACGACGCTATGTGGTGATTAACTACACTTCTTTCCCTGAAGAAAGCATCTATGAACTCTCTCATCGACATTCCTCCTTTAATTTAGCCCCTCACCACCACTCTGTATGCGATGGAAACACCGGCGGTCTCGCTTTCTCTCAAAATTCGTATAAGAGTGCCTTCCGGGATGTCTCCGTAGGCAGACTCGAGTATCTTTATTACGGGATCGCTCTTTCTTATCTTGGGGAGCTCATCCTTCGTTGCGTTAAGGCTTTTCAGTATACCTTCCTCATCCTCCTTCCTGACTATCTGATGCTCGGGGACGAGGTGGTGCATGAGGACATTTATCTCGGTCATATTCGAACCTCCGTGCTCGGAAGCGGGCCTGTGGGGATTTTCGGCGCTCTTCGCGCATTCGAACCCCAGGCCGTCTGGTTAAAAGCCAGACGCTCTACCTAGCTGAGCTACAGGCCCATGGGGATTGAGAGGGCTTTTCCAAATATAGGACTCCTTTAAAAAACTTTGCATTCCAGTATTGACATATTAACTATGTCGCAGGCGAATTCATGATAGAATTCGAAGAATTTAATTAAAAGATTTTTTCCAAGTGAAAAGAGAAAGAAGTATATATGAGAAGTTAAAACGCCGAACATGTGCACGGTCACGCAACCGGATGAAATTCGGATTTTCGGAAACAAAACCTAAAAATACCCTGTTCGGATGGGGAGAAGATGAAGCCCCTCACCGACTATATTAAGAGGCTCGAGAGGAATCTCGTGGGTATCGAGGAGAGAAAGAGAAAGGACATAATACGGGACCTGAAGGTGAGAGTTCTGGAGATGTCAGAGGAATATGGGGGCGGGGAGGAAGGAATAAGAAAAGCTATCGAAGGCCTCGATCCTCCGGAGAAACTGGCGGAAAAGTATGTGAGCATATACGGTCCGAAAAGGGCGGACCTCCTTCAGATGTCCTTTATCGCAATATCTATATCCACATTCACTCTCCCCGTCATACCGTTCACATCTCTGCAGAATATATTCAGCCTCCTCGTGATACCTATTTTGGCGCTCTTCATCGTGTTCGTCGGAAGAGAGTGCGGGATGAAGATCGCGGCCGTTCCGGCCCTGGTAGCCGCAGTATGGCGCTCTTCGATCTTCCAGATAACCCTATATCTATACCCTTTCGAGATGGAAGCCGCCGAGAGCGGGATATACATAGTCCATATAACCTCCCTGCTGCTCGTTCTCATGGTCCTTGCGTTTCCTATTCCGGGGAGGGAGTAATCTATTTATCAGGAAAGGATATGGCCATGCATGCGCATTTATGTTGTCGACAACGGAGGACAGTGGACGCACAGGGAGTGGAGGGTCCTCAGAGAACTCGGGGTAGAAACGAAGAGGATCCCCAATACAACGCCTTTTGAGGATATAAATGACCTGGACGGGCTGGTTCTGTCGGGAGGAGCGCCCAGGATAGGTCTGAGTGCTGAGAAAATGGGAAACAACAGGGAATATCTGGAAAAGGCGGATTATCCCATACTCGGGATATGTGCCGGCCATCAGTTCATGGCCATCGTTTTCGGCGGGGATGCCGGACCGGCGGAGATTCCTGAGTTCGGTGAGACGAGGGTGTATGTCGACGAGGAAGACGGACTTTTCAGGGGTTTGCCGGAGACTTTCATAGCATGGGAATCCCATAACGACGAGGTTACCCGGGTGCCGGATGCTTTCTCCGTGCTGGCTCATTCCGATAATTGCAGAGTGCAGGCTATGAAGCATCATGAAAGACCTCTCTACGGACTCCAGTTCCATCCGGAAGTCAACAATACGGAGCACGGAAAGGACATATTCGCCAATTTTGTGGAAATATGCAGGGAATATGAGAGGGAGTGAATGGACGATAGGGACAGGGAATATCTGAGAGAGGCCGTGAGAAACTTCCACAAAAATCTCGAGAGTTCTCTGGGAAGGGTGATAAGCAGGGAAGAGAAGGGGAAAGACGGATACATGCGGTACATACGGATTATAAACGAGGTGAGGGACTATGCCGATAGGAAGAGGATACCGGTCAAACAGGCGGCAAAGGAACTTTCCAGATAGATTGGTCTGTGAAAAGAATTAATACCATGAACGGATGGTGGAGATATGGTTCTCGACAATCTCGGAAAATCCATACGGAACACGCTGAAAAAGATTGCAAAAGCTTCATCCGTGGACGAGAAGTTGATAAAAGAGGTGGTGAGGGACCTTCAGAGAGCTCTGCTCATGGCGGATGTCAATGTCAAGCTCGCACTCAAACTCACGAAGGAGGTGGAAAGGAGAGCCCTCAATGAGGAGCCTCCACCCGGGAAGAGCGCCAGGGAGCATGTAATAAGGATAATCTACGAGGAACTCGTGAAGATACTGGGAGAGCCCCGGGAGATAACACTGAAGAAGCATGTAATCCTCATGGTGGGTCTTTACGGCCAGGGTAAAACAACGACTGCCGGAAAACTCGCCAATTACTTCAAGAAGAGAGGATTGAGCGTGGGTCTGGTTGCCGGCGATGTCCACAGGCCCGCTGCATACGACCAGCTGAAGCAGATAGCCGATAAGGTCGGCGTGCCGGTTTACGGAAAACCCGGTGAAAAAAAGGCCCCTAAAATCGTCCGGGAGGGTCTGGAGCAGTTCAAAAACACCGATGTGATAATCATAGACACCTCGGGAAGACATTCACTGGAGAATGAGCTGATAGATGAGATAAAAAGGGTTGCGAAGGTTGCGGGTGCGGATGAGGTCTTTCTGGTTCTCGATGCCACCGTCGGCCAGCAGGCAGGACCGCAGGCAAAGGCATTCCACGATGCGGTTGGAATAACGGGTGTCATCTTAACGAAACTGGACGGCTCCGCGAAAGGAGGGGGAGCGCTCAGCGCGGTTGCCGAAACCGGTGCCCCGATAGTCTTCATAGGAACCGGCGAACACATAGAGGACCTTGAGAAGTTCGACCCGGCAAGGTTCATATCGAGACTTCTCGGCATGGGAGATATTCAGTCGTTACTCGAAACGGCCAGCGAGGTCATGGACGAGGAAAAGGCGGAGGAGCTGGCAAAAAGGATGATGTCCGGTAAGTTCAACCTCATAGACATGTACAATCAGATGGAAGCCATGACGAAGATGGGGCCCCTGAAAAAAGTATTCGCAATGCTGGGCTTCGTGGACAGGCTTTCAGACGAGGAAATGGAGGAATTACAGAGAAAGCTAAGAGATTTCAGGATAATCATGGACTCCATGACCAGAGAGGAACTGGAGAATCCCAAGATAATAAAATCATCGAGAATAAAGAGGATTGCGAGGGGAAGCGGCAAGAAGCCGGAGGATGTCAGGGCCCTCCTTAAGCACTACAACCAGTCGAAGAAGGCGATAAAAGGCTTCTCAGGTAACAGAAAGCTCCAGAGACAGCTGATGAAGCAGCTTGAGAGCGGACAGTTCAACATATAGGTGAGACCTTGAAAGAGTTCTTCAATCCTTACGGAATAATGGTCATCGGCGCATCTGCGAATCCAGAGAAGATAGGACACGTTGTTATGGAATCGCTTCTGAACTCATTCAAAGGGAAGATATGCCCAGTAAATCCCAGAGGCGGTGAGGTTCTGGGGCTGAAGGTATATGAGAGTATAGAGAAATCCCCGAAGTGCGATCTTGCCGTGATTGCTCTTCCTGCGGAAAAGGTTCCTGATGCGGTGGAGAGCTTTGGAAAGCATGGTGGAAAGGCGATAATCGTCATCTCCGGCGGATTCAGAGAGCTCGGCGGGAGAGGTTCCGAGCTTGAAAAAGAGATGGTCAAGAGGGCTAGAAAATACGGCATGAGGATAATAGGGCCGAACTGCATAGGAGTTCTTGACACTTACAGCGGTGTAGACACCTTCTTTCAGCCAAGATATGCCATGAAAAGGCCTGGAAAGGGGCATGTTAGTATCATAACCCAGTCCGGAGCCGTTGGCATAATAGCGCTCGAATGGCTTGCCGAGAAAGGTGTTGGCATTGACAAATTCATAAGTTACGGGAACAAGGCCGATGTCAACGAGATAGATGCCCTCGAATACCTGGCGGATGAGGAAAACACCAGGGTCATAGGCATATATATGGAGGGAATCGAGAGGGGAAGGGAATTTCTGAGGGTTCTGAAGGAAGTTACCGTGAAAAAACCCGTGGTAATAATAAAAGCGGGAACCACCGCACATGGGGCAAGGGCGGCACGCAGCCATACCGGTTCTCTGGCCACGGATGCGGCGGTCTTCAGAGGAGCGCTGAAGCAGCACGGTGCGATAGTGGCGGATGAACTGGAGATATTTCTGGAAAATCTCAATTTCCTATCGTTGCAGGAACTTCCGGATGGGGGAAAGGTTGCAATAATAACCAATGGGGCCGGACCCTGTGTGCTTCTGTCGGATAAGATAGGAGAATCGGACAAGGTCTTTATGGCAAGGCTCTCGAGAGATACGATTGAGGGCATGGAGGCAGAGCTTCCGCCCATAGTGTCTCTGGACAATCCCATTGACCTTACGGGGAGTGCGGGACCCGAATGGTTCGATACCGCGATATCCCATATAGAGAACGACAGGAATGCGGACATAATGGTGGTTGCCCTGACACTTCAGGACGAACCGGTTGCCGCTAACTGGGAGGAGTTTACCCGCATACTCTCCGGCAGAAAGAAACCGATAATTGTCATGACTTCCGGCGGGGAATTCACAAAAAGAGTATCCAGAGAACTCCAGAGAAGCGGAATCCCGGTTATAGAGTATCCGGATGCGGTGGTCAGGGTCATTGAGAGCGCTCTCTTCTCGACAGAATGGCTGGAGATACATAGATGACTGCGATTTGACAGTTAGTTTTAAATTCTCGGGGATAATGGGCAGTCAATGCTTGGAAAACAGAGGCTCAGGAACATAGAGCACGATGTCTTCGATGATGCGGAAGCGCACGAGGCCATAATGGTTTTCTGGACGATACTTCTCATAATAGCGTTTTTCCTGAGCATCCTCAGGCTTAACATACTTTCTCCGTACATATCCACCCCCCAGGCGGTTTATGATTACGACAGGGCCATAACCGCCTTCATAGTAATAGCGTTCGTGAAGCTATGGATGGCCCTGATACATCCGCTATATAAGATAGTGGCCATCAGATTCTTCAAGACATATGCGGCCGCGAAAGAGTCGTGGAGATTTTTCACGCACCTTATCTGGATATGCGTAATAGTCGGAGTCCTGCTATATCTCGGCGGCTATCAGAACCTGGCACTCAGTATAGGTCTGGTGAGCGCTGCCATAGTGTATGTTCTTCAGGTCCCCATACTTAATGCGATAGGCTGGCTCTATATCTCTTCTACCAAGGTCTACAGAATAGGCGACCGAATAGAGATAGGCGGGAAGAAGGGAGATGTTGCGGACATAACCATAATGCACACACTGATAAGGGAGATAAACAGCTGGCTGGACGGAGACATTCACACCGGAAGACTGATAGCGGTTCCGAACAAGGTAGTATTCGACACCGGCGCCAGAAATTATACCCGTTCCAGCCCATACATATGGGATTCCGTAAAGGTTTCGGTCACCTATGAGAGCGACCATGAGAAGGCTAAGCAGATAATCCTGGATGTTATGAGGGGGGTGGTGGGAGAGGATATGGAGACCGTCGGTCTGGAAGTGCTTAAAATGGCGGATTTTCCTGAACTGGCCAATCTTTTCATAACCAAACCGACGGTCTTTGTGAGAATGGCGGAGTCCTCGGTGGTGATGGAGGGAGTTTATGCATGCAGGTCCCACGAGAGGTCCAAGATACATTCGAAAATAACATCCGAGATTCTTAAGAGGTTTTCCGAGACGGAAGATGTCAATATAGCCTATCCTCACATCCATGTGGTGGGTGATGGAAGATGACGCTCGATCGTGTTCTAATGGCTATGGAAGAGCTGGAAAAATGGGAGCGGAAAATGAGGGACATAGAAAAGATGCTGGCCGCACTGAGAAGGAGGAAAAAGGAACTCAGGAGTAGAATAGAGGCTGCGGATAAAGAGATAGAGGGGTATAACAAGCTTCTGGAGACAGAAAAGAGAGAGATTCCCGACATTAGCGCGGGTTTTCCGGCCGGGAGGCAGTGAATGCCGGAAATGTCATCTTCGAATCTGCTGGAAGCGAGGGGGGCCCTCATAGATAGAAGAGAGAAACTGGCGAAAAAACTAAGATATCTCGAAGAGGAGGAGAAAAGGCTTGAAAAAGAACTCGAGAAGGCAAAGGAACAGGTCGAATATTACCGGGAGCTTCTTAAAGATATGAAAACCGATCTCTCACCGTCTTTCATCCGAAGACTACTCGATATGATAGGAGGGAGATGATGTATCTCACGACCGAGCAGGAAAGGATGCTGAGCGGAGAGGAGGGCGAGGCCGTAAGGAAGGGCATGGAGCTGATAGTGGCCCTCGGTGAGATATACGGAGCCGAGAGACTGATTCCCATAAAGTCCGCTCAGGTATCCGGGGTTTCATACAAGACAATAGGCGATGCGGGCCTTGAGTTCATAGAAGACTATGCCAGAATCATGAAGAAAGAGGGCAGAAAGGTGAGGGTAAAGACAACGATGAACCCTGCGGGAATGGACCTTGAGAAATGGAGGCTCATGGGTGTGGATGAGGACTTCGCAGAAAAGCAGCTCAGGATATTCAACGCCTATGTTTCCATGGGAATAGAGCCATCCCTGACATGCACACCCTATTACTTCGTGAATGTGCCATCCTTTGGAGAACACATAGCATGGGCCGAATCCTCGGCTGTTTCCTATGCAAATTCCGTTATAGGTGCAAGGACCAACAGGGAAGGCGGACCAAGTGCACTGGCGTCCGCGATAACAGGGCTCACTGCCGAGTACGGATTGCATCTCGACGAGAACAGAAGAGCAGATGTGATAATAGAAGTGGATTTCAAACCTGACCCATATCTTTACGCTGCAATGGGAAATCATCTGGGCTCGCTTCTCTCGAAAATCGGGAAGAAGGTGCCGTATTTCAGGGGAATTAAGCCTAGTGAGGATGAGATGAAGGCACTCGGAGCCGCCATGGCCGCAACCGGCTCCATAGCGCTCTACCATGTTGAAAATATAACTCCCAAGTGGGAAGACGCTGTGACGGATAAGCTAGAGACGATACACATAGATAAAAGAGAGATAAGAGAGCACATAAAGGGGATGGACAGGGACTGCGAGCCGGAACTCATAGCCATAGGATGCCCCCATGCCTCGGAGCGGGAGTTGAAAAGGATTGCGGAGCTTGTGAAGGGAAGGAGAAAGAGAGAGGATAGGGAGCTCTGGGTATCGGTGTCAAGGGCTGTTGCGGAGCGCAATCCTGAAGCTGTCCGCATTATAGAGGAGTTCGGAGGCTTGGTACTGAGGGATACGTGCATGGTCGTGGCCCCCATAGAGAAAAGGTTCGGAAACACTGCGGTGAATTCCGGCAAGGCTGCATATTATCTTCCCAAGGAGTCGTTTTGCAGGCAGTGTGTCAGGTTCAGGCCACTGGAGGAGCTGGTTATGATGGCGGTGGCGCCATGAGGCTCTACGGCAGGAAAATTGCATCGGGGAGCGCCGAAGGCGATGTGATAATCGAGCCCGGAGCGGTGTCATTCCTCGGAGGCGTTGACCCTGAGGAGGGAGTTGTGGTGGACAGCTCAAACCAGATATCTGGCCAGAGCATAGCTGGAAAGGTATTCGCATTCTCCACGGGAAAAGGGAGCACGGTGGGTTCCTATGTGATATACCGGATGAAGAAATCAGGCACAGCGCCTGCTGCCATAATAAACGAAAGGGCCGAGACAATAGTGGCCACAGGAGCCATAATCTCCGGGATTCCCATGATAGACGTCATAGACATAAGCCTGCTCAGGAACTGCGACAGGGTCATGGTAAATGCTGATGAGGCCTATGTCGAGATTCCTGGGCTGAGCTTCAGGGATGCGATAACGGTGATAATAAGAAAAAAGGACAGGGTGCTGATACTGAAAAGGAGCGACAAGGTCGGTTCATGCAAGGGAAGGTGGGCTGGCGTTTCTGGACACATAGAAAAGGACGATTCCAACCTTGAAGAGCGGGCGATGAAGGAGGTGGAGGAGGAGACCAAGATAAAGGTGAAGATAATAAGGGGAGGAGAGCCGATACTTGCCAGAGACCGCTCTGTGATATGGAAGATACATCCATTCCTCGCGGAAGCCGAGGGGGATAAGGAGCCTGAGATAGACTGGGAGCACAGCAAATACCGCTGGATATCACCTGAAGAGGTCTATGACTTCAACACGGTGCCTAAGCTGGATGCGGTGATGAAGAACCTGGGCATTCTGTAATCATTTTATAAGATAGTTTATGGCCATCTCGGATATGTCCGTGGAATATTCGCCGGTCCTCCTTATGCTCTCCAGTATGTTTCCCAGATATACCGCCACCTTTCCATTCTTTCTCAGCATCGTGTCCCCTATGCTTTCACAGTAAGCTATCAGCCTTTCCACGGAATTTATGTTCTCGTTGGCGGCCATCATGTCCTTCCTAAGCCAGCAGTCGATGCTTGTGGTGAATATTTTCAGTGCCATATCGCTGGCTTTTCCGATTTCCCGAAGAATTCCCCCTTCTAACCCTGTATCCAGGATTTTAAGGGAGTTGTCCGCTATTCGGACCGCATGATCCCCGACACGTTCTATCGTCTTCGCCATTATGAAATAATAGACACCCGCCTCTGGGGAGGTTCCCATTTTAAGTGCCATCTTTCTGTTACCCAGCGTGGAATTGTACTGATGGGCTATCAGCCAGTAAAGCCGGTCTATTTCCGTGTCCCTTGTTCCTATGGCTTCCAGAACTTCTCTGTTCCCTTTCAAAAGACCGGAGATGGCATCTTCATGCATGTTCTTCACAAGCATGTGCATCCTCTTTATAGTTCTATCAAAAGGCATTTCGGATGGGCTCAGAAGGTCCTTCACCTCTATTCTTTTTTCATCCTCCTCGATTATCTCGAGACCCACGGTACTCTTTACGAAGTTCCTGACCGTTTCCCGCAATTCAGGAGAAAGTGCGCTTTTTGCGTATACAATCATTGAAGGGCATCCCCGAATATACGCTCCCACAAGCATGCGGAAGAGAAGTTTGGAACCATCGATGCGGCTGACATCTATCTCCACCATCTTCCTGCGATGCTCCTCCCATTCCTCCTGTGCTATGAGAAGAGAGCCATCAGGCTGAGGAATCAGGCTCAGGATGTCGTTCTTCTTTATCCCTCTCTCTTTGACCCATTCCTTCGGGAGGGTGATTATGTACGAGGACCCGCCGGTCATCTGGACCCTTCGCTTTTCCATCTGTCTGGGGAAAGCACAGTCTCTCTTTTAAGCTTTTCTATATCCTATGATAGTTCTATATAGCTCTATTGTGTAACTGTAATTCAATATATTCTATTTCGAAAAGATATATATCCATACCGTATTTCATACCTTTCGGTGAAAACCATGGAAAAAAACGCAAAAATCATAATGGCGGCATTGCTCGTAGTAGCCCTTATCGCAGGGGCTGTTTTGATTGGAACAGGTGACAGAAATGAAGGAGAAAGTGTGAAGTTGACAATAGCAGGCTCGACGACGGTCCTTCCGATCGCCCAGAAGGCGGCGGAAAGATACATGGATGACCATACGAACTGGGACATACAGGTAAGCGGAGGAGGTTCCAGCGTGGGGGTGAAATCAGCGGGTGAAGGTACAGTTGACATAGGTATGGCCTCTAGAGATATGAAAGATTCCGAGAAGGCGCAGTATCCCGACCTCATAGAGATAGTCGTGGCGAAGGATGGCATAGCCATGATAGTTAATCCGGAAAACCCGGTATCCGTCCTCAGCATAGAGCAGATAAGGGGGATATACAACGGGACATACACCAACTGGAAACAGCTTGGAGGCAAGGACATGGAAATAGTGGTTGTGGGAAGAGACGAGGCATCAGGTACAAGAGAGTTCTTCTGGGAGCATGTGATGGAAAAGGAGGATTTCATCAGCACGATGTTGGCCAAGAACTCGAACGGAGCCGTGAAACAGACGGTTGAGCAGACCCCGGGGGCCATAGGATATGTGGGTCTGGGATATATAGATGGTACAGTGAAGGCCATTGACATAGAAGTGAACGGTAGACCCGTAAAACCAACGGTGGAGAACGTCATAGATGGAGACTACCCGATATCCAGAGCACTCCACTTTCTGGTAAAGCGGGACAGATATGATGGATATGTAAAAGAGTTCATAGATTACGTCCTGAGCGCTGAAGGTCAGAAGATAGTGGAAGAGGACGGCTTCGTCCCAATATCCTGAAAGCTCGCCAGGGTGAATTGAAATGAGGCCCGGAAGAGAAAAAAGGGAGCGATTCATAGGCAAGATATTGCTTGTAACGGCGGTCTTCTCGGTCATAATCGTCTTCCTGATAATCTTTTTCCTGTTCCTGGATGCATATAAGGCTTTCCAGGATATCGGCCTCATTCAATTCATAACCGGAAGGGAATGGAGACCGGTCTCTGAGCCGGCCAGGTTCGGAGCTCTGCCACTAATCACCGGCACGCTCCTTATAACGCTCGGTACTGTTGTAATAGCCGTGCCTCTTGGGATAGGGAGTGCCATTTTCATCTCCGAGCTTGCACCACCCAGGATAAAAGCATTCCTGAAATCGACTGTTGAGGTGCTTGCAGGCATCCCATCGGTTGTTTTCGGCTTCTTCGGCCTCATTGTTCTCACCGACTGGATAAGGGTCACCTTCGACAGAGCTACAGGGGAGACATGGCTTGCCGGTTCCATACTGCTTGCCATAATGGCCCTGCCCACTATAATAACAGTAGCGGAAGATGCGATAAGTTCTGTTCCAAGGGAGTATAAAGAGGCTTCACTGGCACTCGGAGCAACAAAATGGCAGACGATAAAGGAGGTCGTCGTACCCTCGGCCATGTCCGGCATAGCGGCGGCCGTTATCCTCGGTATGGGAAGAGCCATAGGTGAGACCATGGCAGTGATGATGGTAACAGGAAATGCAGCTGTCATTCCCGAACCTATAACGGATGTATTCTCCCCGATAAGAACGATAACAGGCAGCATAGGAATAGAGATGGGCGAGACTCCGACAGGAAGTCTTCATTATCACTCCCTGTTCGCTCTGGCACTCATACTTTTCATAATGGTTCTGATGATAAACACCGTTGCCAACCGCATAATGAGGAAAATGAGAGACAGGCAGACAGGAAAGTCCAGAAAGAGTATACCTGAAAAAATCAGAGGACGCGCCGGTACAACACTTAGAATGGCGCTCGCCCTGATCTTTCTGTGGGTTCTGAACTCCTGGTTCGGTATGACATGGACGGTGCTGATAGGCGCATCATTCGCGGGCGCATATGCCTTCCGAAGGAGGGTTCCGGCGAAGATTTCCCAGAAAATGGCCTTCTCTCTGCTCTATCTGTCCGTAATTACTGTAATATTCTTCCTCGGGGTGATACTTTATGACATATTTTCCAAAGGAATCCCTGTGCTGAATCCGGACTTCCTCACACAGTCTCCCAGAAACATGGGAAGGGAGGGGGGAATCTATCCCGCCATTGTCGGGACACTATATCTGGTACTGGGTGCTATAGCAATAGCGTTCCCTCTTGGTGTGGGTGCGGCCATCTATCTCAATGAATATGCGAAAGAGAGCAGGTTGAAGAGTATTATCAGGGCCGGAATCGAGAACCTCAACGGCACCCCGTCCATAGTATTCGGGCTTTTTGGGTACTCTTTCCTGGTCATATATCTCAATTTCGGAGTATCTCTGATAGCGGGCCAGATAACCCTCGCTCTTATGGTGCTGCCGACCATAATCAGGACTTCTGAGGAGGCCCTCAGGTCCGTTCCGGACTCGGTTCGGGAGGCATCTTTCGCACTGGGAGCAAGCAGATGGCAGACCACCACATGTGCGGTTCTGCCTTCAGCCATGCCTGGCATAATAACCGGCACCATATTGTCCATAGGCAGGAGCGCAGGAGAGACGGCACCCATAATGTTCACCGCAGCCGTTTTCACCCAGAGATATCTTCCCACATCGGTCTTTGATCCGGTTATGGCGCTCCCATACCATCTTTTCGTCCTCACCACAAGTGTTCCGGGAGGAAAAAGCAATGCGTACGGCACAGCAACGGTTCTTCTTTTGCTCGTGATTGCCATGTATTCGGTGGCGATATTTATTAGGTCGCATTACAGAAAGAAAGGAGGAATTGTATGAAATATCTCATAGAAACGGTCAATTTAAGCCTTTATTACGGAAAAAAGCAGGCACTTGACGGTATAAACATGGGCATAGCCGAGAACAGGATAACCGCCCTTATGGGACCTTCGGGATGCGGAAAGTCCACGCTTCTAAGGGCACTCAATAGGATGAACGAGATCATACCCGGATGCAGAACGGAGGGTGCGGTATATTATCGAGGAAATAACATATACGATGATGATACGGATGCGGTGGATATAAGAAAAAAGATAGGCATGGTCTTCCAGAAGCCAAATCCGTTTATGAAGTCGATCTATGAGAACGTAGCATACGGTCCGAGAATACACGGAATAAACGACAGAAAGGAACTCGATGCCATAGTCGAGAAGAGTCTTAGAGACGCGGCACTCTGGGACGAAGTTAAGGACAGACTGGATACTTCTGCACTGTCGCTGTCCGGCGGACAGCAGCAGAGACTGTGCATAGCAAGAGCCATAGCAACAGAACCGGAGGTGATACTCCTGGATGAGCCGGCCTCGGCTTTGGATCCGATATCTACCGCAAAGATAGAGGACCTCATGGAGAAATTGAAAAAGAAATACACTGTTGTAATAGTGACGCACAATATGGAACAGGCTGCCAGAGTAAGCGATTATACGGGATTCATGTATCTGGGAAAACTGGTGGAGTTCGGAGAAACGAAGCACATCTTCGAGAATCCGGAGGAAAAACTGACTGAAAACTATATACGAGGAATGTTTGGGTGATAAGATGAGTGAGAAATTCAGAAGAGAGATGGAGGAACTGAAAAGGGAGGTTGAGGATATGGGCGTTCTTGCAGCCGGAATGTTAATGGATTCCGTCAAAGCACTCAAAGAACAGGATGTAAAACTTGCGAACGAAGTGATCTCCAGAAAGACGAGACTTGCGGAGATGGATGAGGAAATAGAGGAAAGAGCGCTCACCACTATAGCACTGTACCAGCCGATGGCAAAGGACATGCGTACCCTGGGCTGCATCCTGAAAATGATAACCTACCTTGCCCGCATAGGCAGATATGGCAAGGACATAGCCAAGGTGGCAGAGCAACTTGCCGACAGCCCCCATATAGGAAGGCTGGTTGAGATACCGTATATGGCAGAACGAGTGGCGGAGATGGTCAGAGACGCTCTGAAAGCCTTTGAAACCGAGGATCTCTCTCTGATAGAGGATTTCAGCGAAAGAGATGACGAGCTGGACAGCCTAAGATACTCCATATTCAGGGAATGCCTGACATATATGATGGAAGACCCGAAGAAAATAACCAGATGCTCCCACTACATAATGATCGCGCGGTATCTTGAGCGTTGCGGAGACCATGCCTGCAAGATGGCGGAAAAGATTAATTACATGGTGACTGGAAAGCGCGTGGAGATAAAATGAAGGTCCTATTCATATGCACCCACAACTCTGCCCGCTCCCAGATGGCCGAAGCCTTTGTCAATCACTTTTCGAAGGAATGGAAGGCGGAGAGCGCAGGAACCGAGCCTTCAGGAATAAATCCCCAAGCCATACGGGTCATGGAAGAGTTAGGCATCTCCATGGAAGGCCACCGCTCGAAATCGATCGAGGAGTTCAGAGGCAGGGACTTCGACCTCGTGGTTACGGTATGCGACCATGCCAAGGAGACCTGTCCGTTCTTCCCGGGAAAGAAACACATCCACAAGGGTTTTCAGGACCCTTCTGAGGCAGAAGGCACGGAAGAGGAGATTCTGGCGGTTTTCAGGAGAGTCAGGGATGAGATAAGGAGGTGGATAATGGAGGAGTTCATAACCTGATAACATCCTCTTTCAGCACACCTATTCCCTCTATCCATGCCTCTATCCTGTCCCCTTCCTCTATGGGGCCAACGCCTGAGGGGCTGCCTGTCGCTATTATATCCCCTTCATTGATGGTCATGACCGAGGAGATGTAGGAGATGATCTTCGGTATTTTGAAGATCATCATGGATGTGGAAGAGCGCTGCCTGATTTCACCGTTCACCTTCAGCCCTATTTCCAGCTCATGGGGGTCCAGTTCCTCTGCACCGACAATTCTCGGACCTATGGGAGCGAATGTGTCGAAGCCCTTGGAGAGGCTCCACGGCAGTCCTTTC
>JAJRTH010000014.1 GCA_024278375.1 archaeon
ATAATAGGTCTTTCCATGGTATTCATGGCTGTATTCCGTCTTTCCGACCTTTTTTCCGCATACGGGGTCAAATGGCATGTTTCATTCCTCCTCTATCTCGATCTCGAGGTCCATCTTCTCAAATACCTCGTGGATATTTGTAATTATCTCCTCCCTGTAATTCGGGTTTGAGATATTCACTCCTATCCTGACGGTTTTGCCGTCTATATCTATGTTTTTTACCGTACCGGAGCTTATCAGGTCCCTGTCTGTTTCCGGGTCCAGAATCCCTTTCAGAAGCCTCTTCAAGAAATTTTCGTCCAGTTTTCGCCTTCCCCTTATGTAATCCCATTTCTCTATTGCGGTCCTGAGAGCATCGATTGCCAGCACGGCACAGTGATACTTGACCTTCGGAAGTCCGCCAAGCTGCTCAACCTCGTCTTTGAAGCTCAGATTCCTGGCATATTCTATATCCTTTCCCCTCACCATCTCCGTGATCATGGAACTGGTTGCTATGTTGGCCACACAGCCGTAAGACTCGAAGGTAATCTTCTCTATGATTTCTGTCTCGGGATTTATTTTCAGGTACAGTTTAAGCATGTCGCCGCAGGCTATGCTTACGGCTATGGAGGTCACATCCGCATCTTCGAGAGGACCGACGTTTTTCGGGTTTTTGAACAGTTCGATGACCTTTGGCGAGTATCCGAACTTCATCCGTTCACCTTCTTGTATATTGGGCTTATTGACCTGAGCCTTTCTATGCTTTTTTCGAGTATCTCCACAGCTTTTTTCAGCTCCTCCATGCTGGTGTATCTGCTCGGAGTTAGCCTCGTGGAGGAATTTGCTTCTTCCGCACTTCTCCCCATCGCTTTAAGGACATAACTGTATTTTAGTTCTGGACTGAAGCACGCCGAGCCCGTGCGTATTATCAACCCTTCCGAGCTGGCAAGCATGAGGATGGCCTCGCCCTCGACCCCTCTGAACGATATGTTCACGTTATCGCAGACCCTCCAATCGTCTTCTGGACCGTTGAGCCTGCTGTCGTCGATATTCAGAAGCTCTTTTATCAGAAAATCCCTCATGTCCCTCATCCTTTTTATGTCCTCGTCTTTCATAAGCCCGATCGCCTTTGCAAGGCCCATTATGGCCGGTATGTTCGGATGTCCTGCCCTATTTCCGAACTCCTTCTGGTCTCCGTGGAAGAGTGGCTCTATCCTCACACCCTCTCTGATGAAGAGCGCTCCGCTTCCCAGTGGTGCATGGATAACATGGCCCGAGACAGTCATCATATCAATCTTCATTTTCTCCACATCTATCCTTTCTTTCAGGAACGAATGGGTTGCATCGGTGTGGAATATGGCACCCTCTTCCTCTGCGATATCACCAATCGCTCTTATGTCCTGGATTGTTCCTATCTCCTGATTCACGTGCTGTATGGAGATAAGGGCCGCACCTTTTGCGGCATCATGCACATCATCCAGACCGACGAAACCGTAGCGGTCCACATCCACGAACTCTGTCTCATGTCCTTTGTTCTGCAGATATTCCATGGATTTCATTATGCACTTTCTCTCTATCCTGGATGTTACAATCTTTACCTTCCCATTTCTCCCCATATAATCCACCACTCCCTTTATTGCAAGGTTGTTTCCCTCCGTGACTCCCGAAGTGAACACTATTTCCTCCGGTCTGGCATTTATCTTTCGGGCCACGGTCTCCCGTGCCTTCCAGAGCGCTTCCCCGGCTTCTTCCTCATAGATGTGCCCGAACTCGCCTCCCGGAACGCCGAACTTCTCTTTGTAATATGTCAGCATGGTGTCCAGTACCTCGTCTGCGACCCTCGTAACGTTGCCGTTGTCCAGATATATCGCTTTTTCCATGGTTTTGGGAAAGTCTCAGATACTTAATACTTATTGGACATAACTGAGTAATGCCGTTCTAACGTAATCTCTGCAAAACTTATATAACAAATCCCCCTCCAACAATACGAGCTCATGCACCAATATGCAGGGGTAGCCAAGCTGGAAACGGCGCAGGACTTAAGATCCTGTCCTTAGTGGTTCGTGGGTTCAAATCCCACCCCCTGCACTCGCTCACTTCGTTCGCTCGTGCAGTGGGTTACGACTCTTTTCTGGCGAAAAGAGTCTCAGTCGCAAAATTCCTGCGGAATTTTGCCCCCTCGCCTTTCACTCCGTAAAAAGCTGGTTCGTGAAATTGTTTAACAATTTCACTCGTCCCAACCCCTACAGGCACATGCAAAAATGCTGGAATTCCTAGTATCAATATCCTGTTCTGTGAGTCATGGATTTTTCAAAAAGAGAGGGAAAAAAGGGGAGGAGGATTGTTCATCGTGATATGTAATGCAGAAAGGGTTCGGTGACACCGTTACCCGCCACATGCGGTATTATCTCGTTCTTTATCCCGGTTACCACCATCAGAACCTTGATTTTCCCATCATACTCTGGATTCTGTTTTATTCCCATTATTATGTTGGCTTCCGGCGCCATGTTCTGCGTAAGCCCTTCCATGACCTTGTTTATGGTCTCAAGGGGCGGTGCTTTGGAGCCCACGGTAAGATGGATAAGAGCGGCGTTAGCATCCGTATAGTTCACATCGAGGAAGTGGTTGTTGAAGGTGTCCTCGACCACGAGTGAGGGCTCCGTTATGGAGCTTTCTCCGTATAGTATGGTGGCATCCCCTTCTTCGGACATGACCCTTCTGAAATCCGCAAAGTCTATGTTTATCATGGAAGTATCTATAAGTATCTCTGTGAGATTCTTTATCACATCGGCCACAAGCGTATCCATTACCATGAATGCCTGATCCACCGGAAGTCTCGGGACTATCTCGAGGAGCCTGTCATTCTCCAGCACTATCACCGTATCCACAACCTCTTTCAGTCTCCTTATGCCGTACTTCGCCTTGGAACTCCTGCCGTTCTCGACACTTAACGGTTTCGTTACCATAGCTATCGTGATTGCTCCTGCCTTTTTCGCTATCTCCGCGATTATCGGAGCGGAGCCAGTGCCCGTGCCGCCCCCCATCCCTGCAACTATGAATGCTATATGGGGATGGCCTATGGCCTCCTCGATTTCATCGTAGCTGTATTCTGCCGCTCTTTCGCCTATTTGTGGGTCTCCACCTGCACCCAGCCCCTTCGTAAGCTGCTTTCCTATCAATATCTTTTTCTTCGCTTTCACGGTGAGCAAATGGGCGGAATCCGTATTTATCGCTATAGTGTTAGCTATCTCAAGCCCCATGAGGTTAAGCCGGGTTATTGTGTTGTTTCCGGCACCGCCGGAACCTATGATAGCTATCCTTAACCTGGGGCTCTTTGCGGGGATTTCGAAGCTTTGCGCCTTTTCAAGGAGGTTTTCTATACCCATTTTTTCACCTTTTGTATTATCGGTCCGAGTCTTCGAGGCGTTTTCTCACATAGTCCCTTATGACAGCCCTGATGGCATCCTCGACGGATACATATTCGCCCTCTTTAGTGAACTGCTCGAGCGCCTGTACGCTGGATTTCGGAAGTTCCACCACCTTTTTTTCCACGTTTTCAGGAGTGAATTCCGCTTCGATGTATGAATCTATGGCACGTCTGACGAAATCCGAGGTTGTCTTGCCGTACCTTCCAGTAGCGAGCAATCGCTCTATTTTTTCCACGGTCTCTTTCGGTAGCCTTACCGTTATTCTTTCGGATTCTGGTGCCATTTCATGCCTCTTTTGTCGGACACATTATTGCGGATGATCCGACAGTTGTCGGACAATTGTCAGATAATATGTGGTAGTATTTAAAACTTTCGTCAATCTCTCCAGTAAGGGATATAGGAGGCTGCTCTAAACGCGATTACTCTTCGATATTGTTTTTTCCGCTTGCGTTTTTCCTTTTCTTCCGGAAAATCAGGGTCGCAGAAACAAATATTACCAACAGAATGGCAGCCAGAGCGACATAAATCCACGTACTGCCGTAATCATTTGCACCGCCATTTTTTTCGACCACCTGCGTGTATGCTTACTTATCTTGGAGATATGCTCTTACCTCGTCCTCTGTTGCGCTCTCAGACCAGAACTTTTCGTCAATCGGACCCGCACCTTGAGATATGGATAGTATGGCACCATCGCCGTATCTCTGCCAGAAATTCATTTCGAAACCGTAGTCTTCTATATCCACCAGGCGTCCGTCATAGGGCGTAATGTCTGTTATCTGTGAGAGCCCGAGTATCGATGGTGCGGACATGGTGCCGTTGGAAAAGAACATGGCATATACTGACAGTGTCGTGTATCCACGGATGTGCTTACCGACATAGGCACTCAAACCGTCACTCTTGCCGTTCGGATAGCGAGCCGAGTAGTCGATATGGCCTGAACGGTTCCCGGCATAGTTCATTCTCAGATTCTCACTGAAACGCCATTCGGATACGTTGGTCGGCACAAACGGATAGGGCTTGGAGAATTGAATTTCCAGGTCCGAATAACTTATGTTTGAAACCTTGCTCACCTCGTATTCCCGGATATCGGAACCCGTTCCCACAACATCTCTAACATACATGTCCATGTCTCCGCCGACATCCATCTTCATAGAGACTATGCCATAATAGTGGTGTACTTCATCACCCAGATAAAGCATATACTCCGACTTTTCCAGACTGAAGGTACCGTTGTAGTCAATGGATATTTTTTCCCGATATTCCACACTTCTTTCGACTCCCGATGAGTTCTTTCCGGACATTTTAAGATAGATATTCACATAATTCCCACCGAAAAACTCGAAGAGGTGCGTTCCGTTCTGTGTTCCGAGATACTTTATGTACAGCATCTCCGAGGCACCGCCACCGATTTCGATGAAATCCACTCCCTCCCACGATTTTTCAAGGTCTTCTTTCAAATCCGAAAAATCCACAATCCACTTGTAACCCCAACCCTGGCCTTCCGTCCAAGGAGCGCTCTCCGCCCTTACATTTGCGGTCATTACTGCAGAGATAACCGAGAGCAGGCAGAAGATAAGGAGGACTGTGAAGCTCTTTTTCAACTCCATGTATTCTGAGTATGCGGCGAGATTATAAATGAGTTTCTGAGATTATCCCACCACATTCGCTTCTTGGATTATCTCGCCTGTTTTGAATCTCCTGAGGTTCAATGGCTCGATATCTATTCTGGTCTTTCCATCGATTATGTATTCCGCAAGGAGCTTTGTCACCATGGGATGAATCATGAATCCGTGTCCGCTGTAACCGTTGGCCTGTATTAATCCGGGCAGCTCGTCCACAGGCCCGAGAATCGGACGGGCATCCGGAGTTACATCATAGAGTCCGGCCCACTGTCTGAGCACCTTCAGCTTTCTCATCACCGGAATATAGCGCACGGCAACGCTCGCAAACCTCTCGAGAAACTCAAGGCTGGAATCTATCCTGAATGAGCTCGGTTCGTTAGGATCTCCTATGCCGCCGACGATCTCCCCGTCGTGGCTCTGGCTGAAGTATATCCCGGTGTGGAAGGAGATTATCATGGGCTTGAGCCAAGGTTTCATATGCTCTGTTGTGAGTATTTCATGCCTGTAGGGCTTGTTGGGCATCTCAACCCCCGCCATCTCCGCAATCTTCGCAGACCATGCTCCTGCTGCATTGAGCACCATATTCGTTTCTATATCGCCCTTATCGGTGATCACCTTCTTTATCTCCCCGTTCTCGACCTTTATACCCTTTACTTCAGTGTGGTGGTGCAGTTCGACGCCCATCTTTTTCAGCGTGTCCACATAGCCCTTGACCACGAGGAAAGGTTGTGATACTCCGTCCGTTGGGCAGTAGGCGGCGGCGCTCAGCCCCTCGATGTTAAGCTGCGGAACTATATCCAGAGCTTCCGAAGGGTCCATGTATCGGCTGGGAACATCCAGCGAGTTCTGAAGTCTCACGTTCTTCCTGAGATGTTCAGCCTCTTCCTCAGTATGTGCCAGGATTAGATATCCGCCCTGTCTGAAACCTATGTCCTGGTTGAGCTCTTCGCTCATTTTCTCGAACATCCTCACGCTTTCCCTCGCGAGAATGATGTTATACTCCTCGCTAAATTGCTGCCTTATCCCTCCGCCGCACCTCCCGGTTGCGCCGCTCCCGAAATATCCTCTTTCAATGAGAACAATATCGGTAAAACCTCTCTTTGCAAGATGGTACGCTGTCCCCAGGCCGGAAACCCCTCCGCCTATTATTACAAGCTTTGCCCTGTCCCTCATTCTTTCACCCCCTCATCGGCGAGCTGCTCGAGGAATATTGGCTTCGTCGGAGGTCTGGGAGTTATGTATCCGACCTCATCCAGGTGTCTTCCGGTGGCCCTTGCGATTATCCCTATCGCTATCGGTACGCAGGTCTTCCCCTGACACGGTCCCCTGCCGAGCCCTGTGACCCTCTTTATGCTCTCTATATCAGTATATCCTTCTTCTATGGCCTTCAGGATGTCTTCCTTTGTCACATCCATGCACCTGCAGACTATCTCAATCATTCTACCACCTCCTTTCCCGGATTTGCCGCTTCAAAGGATGTATCGAATTCGCTACCGCTCATTCTATCACCCTCAGATTTCTGGCTTCCATTAGCATATCCTCATCCTCGACCTCCACGGTCACGAGGGCCGAGCTATATCGTTTGTCAGGGAAAAGAATGGAGACAACGGTTCCTTTGCCAATACTCTCTCCCTCCCTGTTCAGAAGCATCACTTCCTGTCCTTTTTCCGGTACCGGGAGGTATTCGTAGGGTATGGTCAATCTGGGCTTTTCCTTTGACAGGTCGAGCATGAAGATTGCAAGGCCGGGACAGACCTGCATGCAGAGAGTGCAGCCTATGCATTTATCGAAATTGACCCTTGGTCTGGCGTTTATGTTCTCCATCTCTATTGCTTCTCTGGGACAGACCTCGAAGCACGGATTACAGGGTATCTCCTGGACGCATTCTATCATGACAACCGGTCCCTTTTTCATGCGCTCCTTGCAGGGGATGTTTCCCATCTTTCGCAGATATTCCGTCGTAACAATCCCTGTTCTCTCGTATTCCTCCATCACAGCACCTCCACCTTTTTCAGACCTTCCCTTATCTTCTCTCCGAACGGTCCGGCTCTGAGATCAACAAGCTCCTTTCTCACGCTCTCTCTGAGTTCCTCCGCCTCTCTGCCTCCGAGACCCATGTCGATGACGGCGCTAAGACCTGCAATTCTGCCTTCCATTATTGCGGTGGATGCTTCCTCTATCCCTGCCACATCTCCGGCGACATAGATTCCCTTTACCGAAGTCTCCAGGTTCCTGTTGCGGAGAGCGACATGACCTCCGAGCTCCGGGACGAATCTTATCCTGACTCCTGCCTGGTCGAGGAGACCGTAGGTCGGCCTCAATCCGACGGATATCGCTATGGCATCGACCTCCACATCCCTCTCGGTCCCGGGTATGGGCTGCCATTTCTCATCGAGCTCGACTATGGTGGCCCCCTCAACCTTTCCATCGCCATACGCCCTCTTTATGCTGTGCCTTGTCAGTATCGGCACTCCCGCCCTCCTCACCTTGGCGACATGGACGAAATACGCACCTATCCTGGGCATAGCTTCCACTATCATCCTAACATTGACGCCTGCCTGAAGGAGTTGATAGGTGACAATAACTCCGACATTTCCCGCCCCGACCATGAGGACGTCATCTCCGGGTCTGATACCATAAACATTCATAAGTGTCTGTGCCGCCCCCGCTCCGTATACGCCCGGAAGATCGTTGTTCTCGAATAGAAGGGAGCGCTCCGCGGCACCGGTGGCCATTATCATCCTTTTTGTTCTGACCTTGTAGAGCACATTCTCGGTGACGACCCCTATCGTCGATGGTCTGTAATAACCGAATGCCGTGGCATTTGTCATGACCATGATGTTCTCATTCTCCTCCACCTGTCCTATCAGCCTTTCCGCTATGTCTATCCCTCTTACCCCGGCATCATGTTTCCTGGAGCCGAAGAACTTGTGGGTCTGCTTTATGAGCTGTCCGCCAAGCTTATGATTTTGGTCTATCAGCAGAACCTTCGCACCGAATTTTGCGGCATATATTGCAGCGGATAGACCCGCAGGTCCGCCGCCGATGATCGCCAGGTCCGTTCGAACCTCTTTTTTCTCGATGTTCACACTTTCCGTATTGCTCGGCACACCTCCCTTGCCAAACTGCCTTTCCACCTTCATTCCATCTCTAAGGGGTGTTATGCAGGTTCTTGTGTTCGGTATCCCGTCCACGCGCATCATGCACGAGGCACACTGCCCTATTGCACAGAACATTCCCCTGGGCCTGTCCAGTTTGAAGCTGTGCGTGAACTCTCTGAGACCAGTGGCATACAGGGCCGCACCCAGAGTCTCGTTCTCGTATCCTGTCCTTTCCTCCCCCTCGAAATAGAACCTCAGGGGCCTTCCTCTGTCGAATTTCAGAATCGGATGCCTGTCAATGCGTAGGTCCATCATGGTAACACAGCGCTCTGAAACAGAAGAGAGATTTTAAGGTTTCCGAGAATGCGGGAGGGGATTTTATACGGATGAATGAGATGGAACGGCAAAAAATATTAAATACGGTTTCTATCGCTAGAGAGAATGCGGCATATTGCCGGATAGAGGTTAAAGATATGAACAGAAAAGCCATATTAGGTGCCTTTATAGCATCGGCAACAACCATTCTTCTGATGTCGGTGTTTATCACTCCCTGGTACACCATCAGTCTGAACGGTTCGAACAGCAGCTTCGGGATAGACTATGGCGTCGAAGGAAACATTGACGTATATCTGACGCATGAGGAGAGGTATGTTGTGGTAGAGGTTGGTGGAATGAACCAGACCCAGTTAGATACTGAGGAGCTCGATCCGGGCTCTCCAACCGGAAAGGTCGTAGGCAGTACCGCAATCCTCGCAATACTGACCGTAACATTCTCCGCGGTATCCCTGATTGCCGCACTTCTGGTAGCTTTCGGTAAGATAAATCCAAAACTCGGGGGCTTGCTTGTTCTTCCGGTGCTCATCTTCGCTTTTTTGACCCCGCTCTATTTCATGATTGCTCTTCCTCCTGCCATAGGGGAAGAAGCGGAAACCAGCATGGATTCGAACATAGAGGTTCCGAACTCTACCGTGGAAAAGATAAGCACCCGGTTCTTCGGCTCCGACACTGCGAATCTGGGAGGAGGTTTTGTATCGCTTTCCGTGAATATCACATGGGGCGGAGCCATAGCGTGGTTCATGTCGTTGATTGCGGGGCTTCTCAGCCTGATAACCATGACCCTCATATTCACCTCGAAACCGAAAGAGGTATGTCTGTACGGACAGCACTTCCAAGATTCCTGTTTGTATAACCCATAATTTCAGGAAAATCGGCATACGTCTCCAGAACTAGGCTCAGCAGAAAATGAAACACAAGATTTCTAATTCCACCCTCCTTTTTTCTCTTCCGATGAGATTCATGGTCAACTGTGCGTGTACCAACGGGAGACTGCCAACATAACATTTATAAGATTAAAACCCGTCCTAACTGATAATAAGCAGAACGTCAGGACGGGGTGCATGCTCTATGCTCGAACAACTGGTAAAATGGTTAAGGAGTAAAAAAGTTTTCGTCAGGGCAAGGA
>JAJRTH010000015.1 GCA_024278375.1 archaeon
ATAGTGCTTACTACGCCTACTTTTCTCATCACCTACTGCGACCAAATGAACTGGACATGGTCTTTCAACCATATGTATGGTGGGATGGGAACATATATTTATATAAAGTCGAATTGTATGTTGATGATACTTTTCTAAAATATCACAATCTTTCGATATATAAATATTTTGAATTTAGAAATGATAAAATAATGGAAACGAATAGTGTTGCGGCCCCAGAAAGAATTATAGAAAGTAACTATGTAGTCTATTCGAACAATATCTATTCTATATATTATGTTGACAAATCTGCTGAGATAATCCAGAAAATGAAGTTGTATTTCTAAAAATAATGAAAATTTCGGTGATGCGAATGAAAAAAGTAGTCCTGATCTCCCAACATGGCTGGCCACCAAAAAACAACGCCCAAATACTTAGGATGAGTAGCCTCGCAAAGAATTTACCAAAATACGGCTGGGAACCGGTAGTCATTGCTAGAAAAACTAAAAATTATGAGATACAGGATCTTACACTGGCGAGAGAAGTTGAAGACATAAAAAGTTACTTTTACGAAGGATTCCTTCCATTTAGAGCGAGAATATCCCAGATGCTGAGATGGTTTTTTATTCCAGATGTTTTTCTCATAGATCTCATTGTAAATTTCAGAAAAATAGAAAAAATAATCAAAAAAGAGTCTCCAAATCTGATTTTTGTATCCACACCCCCTTCTGGTCTTATAATAGGATATCTCTTGAGCAAAAAACTGAGTCTGCCCCTTTTAATAGACTACGCAGATTTTTGGACTGTCTCCAGTAGATATCGACCTCCAACAAGATGGCATAGATTGTTTGATGAAACTCTGGAAAAAAAGATAATATCTCACTCCATAGTCGTTACTGGGGTGAGTGATACTCAGATTAGAGAGATTTCCTCAAAATTTAAAAAAGATGGGGTATTTTTTTGGGTGCCGAATGGCTTTAAAGAATCAACCTTCAAAAGAGAACATATAAGAAATGAAGCGGATACTATTTTCTTATATGCGGGGACCATATATAGAGATTTCGATTTGTCATTCTTGGACATTTTCAGAGACGTTGTCCGGTCGAATCCCGAACTTCGAAAACGATTCAGAGTCATATTCATTGGCAATATAGCCCCCAATAAACAAATCGAAATACAAAAAGCTAAGGAAGATTTTTTTGTGGAAAGAGAGAAGGTTTCCTCTAGAGAAAGCGTAATAAATAGGCTATTATGTGCTAATGTTTTATTAGTTTCTTTTTATAGGAAATATGATTATGATAAAGATATTCTAACCAGCCGAATTCCAGAATATATCCGGAGCAAAAGACCAATAATGGCCTTTATAGACAAAAATACACTAATATCCAAAGTTATTACTAAGGCGGGTACCGGCTTCGTATTTGATGAGGGGGATGATGACAAGGTAAAAGAATTTATAATAAAAGCTATACAGGGTGAGATAACTACGAGGCCGAATATGGAGTATATAATGCGATTTGAATGGGAAAACATCGCGAAGAAACTTGCGAGGGCCATGGGGGAGGCTATAAATGAATAAAAAAATAATATATTTGTTTTTGTTTTCGATAATATTGCTTGGTGTTGGAATAAATATTAGTCACCAAGCATTTATATGGGGAATTGAGACAACAAGTTCGGCTGATGAGTTGGATCATTTTTCAAGAGCAAATGCAATAGCATATGGATATACAGATCTTCGTCACGAGTATGACAATACCGACTTTTTTGATTTTTATCCATCTGGTCTGCATATAGCGATTGCAGAATTCACCATACTATCGGATTTTTATCCAGCATATATTACATCTTTAGTTTTTAGGACAATATATTCCCTTATAGTGGGCGTTGTCATGTTTCTTATAGGTTCAAAGATAAACTGGAAAGTTGGAATATTTTCATCATTTTTTTCTTCTACCTTTATTCAGGTTCTTACAAGCAACACATATTATATATATCTAAGTTCATGGTATAATTATCTTACAACGGGCGTCATTACAGTTATCTGTACTCTTTTTGTTTTATTATTTTATATTTTATATTTTAAGAATAAAGATAATGATCCTAGAATTGGTCTGTTAATTGTTATATTTGGAACTATTCATGGAATTTCACATATAAGCACCTATATTGGATTCATCGTAAATTTTATTGCTTTTTCACTTTTTATTCTTCCATTAGTATTTTTTAGATATAAATATTTATTTATAAAGTTGTTGAATATAATATTATATAGTATCCTTTCTTTACCGGCTGTATTTTTTATCTATTATTTACCCATGTATCCAGAGGTATTGTCTCCTACCTATCTGCCTGAGAAATTCTTTCCTTCTTTTGTGCCTTCCCACTATGTAAATTTTTTCCCCATAATTTTTTCTTTAATGTTTATATTTATATTAATTTTACTAATTATTTTAGATAAATATTCAAAAAAAGGTGCCATATCTTATTTTAAAACGAACAAATACATCTTCATTGGTATGCTTGGCTCATATATCACATTATATGGGCTAGTTCTACTTTTTGTGACCAAAAATCCACAGAAATACAACTTTTCTGGGTTTGCCATATTGGCAGGAATTTTTCCAACATATTTGCCACACTCTTATAATGGGGTGGTTTCCCTTGCATCTATTTCTGTAGGTTTTATAATGTTCGGACTTACTGTCCTAGCCTTTGTTTTTACATATAATTATAGCAGTGTGAATATATATTTTATACTTATCCTATTTTTTTCTTTTTATGTTGTTTGGTTTATGTTTGCTATAATCATAAAATATTATGCTGATAGGATTATTTATTTTAAATATATTCTTCCATTAATTTATGGAATTGGATTAGTTTCATTTTTCTCACATAAACGTTTAAATAGTAAATATGGCAAATTAACAAAAAAAATTGCTGTGTTGGGCATCGTTTTCCTATTTCTCTCTATGACTATCATATCTCAGATTACCAAAGAACCGCCGATAAGACAAGAACTGGAAATAAACAGAATCGAGATTGGTAGTCGTTCTGTTCCTATAATGTTATCTTCGTTTTCATATGAAGTGAATAGAATTACAGAACGTGGAGAGTACGTTCTTGCCACACCCCTGACGCTAGAAGCTATCTCAGCAACAAGCCATACACGCTCCCCAACAAACCATTGGTCTCAAAGCTATATAGATCATACGAACTGGAGCATAACAATAAACGCTATACGAGGGCGATCGTTGGAGGTATTTTTTGAAAAATACAATGCTAATTATCTCATAGTGGGTTTTAGAGATGTCGTTGGTCCCATAATTTATTTCAGCAATAGTGTTGCACCCATATCTACATATAATAAAAATCCCAATCTAAGGCTTATATATGTAGATCAATATGGTGAAAGGATTTATGAATGGATATGAAATATAGATTTTAAACCCCCCTGTCTGTAAAAATCTCGTATATGACTGCTAAAACCGCCTGTAATCTCTCGTTCTATAAATGTATTAAAGCTTTTTATTATTTTTAAGTGTCTTTATTTTTTCTTCAAGTTTAATTTTTTCTATTATATTTTCTATACGAATAGTGTCCTTTCTAAATATAGAATTCTCTTCAAATATGGTGGTCAAGACCTTACCGTCCATATATGGGGGGACTTCGACTCCCAAAATATAAAAAATAGTGGGAATTACATCGTATATCTTGGCATTTTTTATTTCGATATTCCTACGGATGCCCGGGCCATAAAATAGAACAATTCCATCCTGCTTATGAAAATTAAATCTAATGTCCTCGGAAAATAAATGATCTTCCAAGGCTGTTGAAATAAAATAATCGTTCTCTGGTACAAACATGATCGCCGGATATCTATTTTCAATCTTGTTTGTACGGAATAGACAAGAGAATATCTTTCTACCACTTTTATCTTTAATATCTTCTAGTTCTTGATATAGTCTGTGTAATTTATGTGCATCGTATTTGTTCAGATTTGTATATATGGCAAATGATGTTACTCTTGGGACATAGAACATGCTATTTTCAATATCGATTTCATAACCGCTACGCACTCTGTATTTTTTGGCAAAAAAAAACGAAAAAATAGATCTGGCGAGTTTTCTTATTCCTCTAGTTTTTAAAATTTTAAATAAGATCCCACCAATTTTTATTTCCTTTCTTCTATCTGTGATATCAAAAACTTCTTTAGGCCCATGGCCGGAAATGGTTTTTTTTTGTAAATATCCTTTTTTTTCTAACCATGTATTTATGTAGAATGTCTTAGAATATTCACCAAAGCCATGATCAGATAAAATAACAATAATTGAATTTTTAGGCTTGTTCTTGACGAACCAACCTATACAATTGTCAATATTTTTAAATACCCTTAATGCAGATTTTCCTATATTGGTATGGCGCAGCATATCTCCAAAATACCTATGTGAAACAATATCACTTGTAATAAAGTGTATGAAAAATAAATCCCATTTCTCATTAAAAAACATCTCTTTCGCACTTTCCATATGTTCTTTTTCAAATTTGATGAGCTCTTCTATAAGTTCTTCGCCTTTTTTATTCATGTCTGGTGTAAGTCTATAATTCTTAATATATTTTTTTGCACATTTTGGATATATGTATAAACTTGGAGAAAAAAAATCTGGAAAAATTATGCTATTAGTTGCAGATGGAGGATATGAAAGCGGAAGAGCTATAATAACACATCTAAAACCGCAATCCGACAGAATTTTATAGAATGTAGGATACCTTATGTCCTTATTAGTAGCTAGTTTGGATTTTCCCGATTTTTCAATCACAAAATCATAGACCCCGTGTTTTAATGGTGTACAGCCAGTTACAAAGGACGACCATGCTGGACCAGTAACTGGTGGAACCGTTGATTCGAGATTCCCATATGAACCTCTTTTGACCAGCTTTTTTATATTTGGTAAATAATCTATTTCGATTAAGGGTTTTAATAGCTCCCATGTTCCACCGTCAATGCCAATAACAATAACTTTTGGAGAATCATCCATGATATTCTGCATACTAACAACGTTAATAAATGTTTTTATTTTCGTCCATCACATGCTTATATACTTCAACAATCTGATTTATCATGATGTCTAAATTTCGTTTTTTGAGCGCTATGGCTCTTGCATTTTTGCCCATCTCTTTTCGGAGTTCTTCATCAGTTATAAATAACTCCATGACTTTTGTAAAAGTATCTAAATCGTCTTTTGGTAGTACGATGCCACAGTCATTACGCAATATTTTAGGAGATATATGTTTATAATCCTCTACTTTATTTACAATACATATTAGCGGCAACCCTGTTGCCAATGCCTCTATTGTTGAAAAACTTATTGATATGGGAGATGCATGTTTAATATTATAAATCAACGACGAATTATATATTAAGGCATCTGCAACCGGAGTGTTGCTAAAACTGTTAAAAGCAATGTCTGCAGCAGCGTAATATTTAGGCATGTCTGCGATAACCGGTCCAGAAAAAATGACATTCTTATTGAGTTTGTGTATATTTACAAGTGCTTTCAATTCACTCTCTCTAGGACCGCTCCCCACAATCAGTAAATATATATCCCTATTATTTTTATTTAATTTAGAAAATGCCTTAATCAACATTTCGATCCGTCTTTCTTTGGAAAAGCGACTTGTTGAAACAATGACTATACTATTCTTAGGGATATTATATCTCTCCCTTATTTCGCTGCCATCGACAGATGGAGAAAACCTCATAGTATCAACACCATTTGGTATTAGAAATACTTTTTTATGATATTTAGTAGCGAAAGAATATAACTCAGGGTCCATGCCCTTTCCAACTACGATTATAGCATCGCTATGCTTTATACCATTTTTCATTTCGGCGCGGACAATGTTATCTAATATCTTTCTTTTAAAATCCATATGATATAGTGAATTTTTTCGCAATAGACAACCATGTATGGTATAAATCACTTTTACATTGGGTAAAAAATTTTTTATAAGACCTCCATCAGAAAAATTATTTAAATGAAAAATATCCACATCTTTCGAAATTTTTTTAGCTAATACTGTATACTTAATTGGATAATAGATGCACGACTGCAATCGCTTTAAGGTCTTTGATGAATATTTGCGTGTCTTAATGACGTGTATGTTGCAATTGTGATATTTTATGTCCGTATTATATTCTCCAAATGTACCTATTTTTAGTAATATGTCTTTATTGTATTTTTTGACAAAATATTCTATTATCATTCGAGAATATGTTAAACTGCCCCCTACAGTCTCTTCAAAAACAAGTTGGCTATCTAGAGATTTAAGGTTACCAATACGGCCTAGAATCCCTACAGTATATTGTACCATGATTTCGGAAAGCCCATTACAACACTAGTTTATAAGCGTTTTGTATTGTCCAATAGCCTATAGATTTCTATTGGCCTCATATTTCTATTTCGAACTTCCCATCAGCCCTTCCTGTAGTTTAAAACTCCAGAATATATGGCCAGTATTCTCTTTGCGATGTTTTCTGAAGAGAACTGTTTTGCATAGTTTATAATATATTCTGCATCCCATTTGGTTTTAAGTGCTCTTATGAGAGCATCTGTTAGGGCCAGTGCATTTGCTGGCGGAACTAAAAAACCGAGCCACTCATCCGTTATAATCTCGGGTATTCCTCCAACACTAGTACCAACAAATGGCTTTCCACACCCAAGGACTTCAAACATAACGGTCGGATTCCCCTCATTAAGACTCGGCAGGACAAAGATATCGCATGCGTTCATCCATAGAGGAATCTCATGATGTGGCTTCGCACCCACAAGCTTCACAACAGCTTCGAGGCCCAGCTCTTTTATTCTGCTTTCAAGTTTCTTTCTCTCAGGCCCCTCACCGACTATATAACACATGACGTCTGGATGATGACTATGAACAAGATTCATGGCATCTAGCAGATATATGTGGCCTTTTACCACTTCGAGGTTACCCACTGAAAGAATGATTGTCTTTCCTTCCGGAATATCGAGGCTCTTTCTGACTTCCTTCATCGGATGGAAGAGGGTGGAATCATATCCAGTCGGAATAATACTTATTTTCTCAAGAGAGATTCCTAATTCCTCCATTTTTTTTGCATTCTTTATACTGGGAGTTATAAGGTGATCTGCCACCTGCAGAACATATTTTACTTTCTTTCTCCATGACGAGCTCTTAAAAGGCAGTGTATAAACATCATATCCGTGGCCGGTAATCACAAGAGGTTTGCCTGAAACCTCCTTTAATTTTGCTCCCACATATCCGGAAGGGTAGGTAAAATGAGCGTGAATCAGAGAGAAATCGAGTTTTTTATCCTCTATGCTCCGCCTTACTTTTTTAAAGCAAATATCGCCCGCTCTCTGTTTGAAGAATGAGAAAGGTAGATTGAAATATTTTACAAAATAAACGGTGACATTGTCGTAGGAATAATTCCTGACCATTGAATCCCTTTTCCATCGCGGATTCATAAAGGGGAAGCGAGCGAGGAAACGTGGCACTATTGGAGATAGAGCAAAAACGATTACCCTGTCGAAATGATCTTTTATTGCATCAACCTGATTTTTTACGAATATGGAAGTGTTTACACCATTATAGGGATACCTATCCGTGATTATGAGTAAATTCTTCATAGCTCCTCACGTCTTGTCTTCATATCTCTCCGATATGATCTCGACAATCTTCTCACTTGCATTTCCTTTCCCAAACACAATCTCGGCCGTTCTCATCTTCTCCTCCAGTTCTTTATATTCCATCAACTTGCTTACCTTTCTCAGCACCACATCCGGCTCAACTCCCACAACAACATTATATCCCGCACTGACCGTTTCAGGTCTCTCTGTATTATTTCTCAGGGTGAAACAGGGAACGTGCAGAATGTTAGTCTCCTCCTGCAGGCCTCCAGAATCAGTAAGAACGACGTCCGGTCTATTGTCCATAAAAATTCGTTCCATGGCCTTTATCATCTCTCCTGTCTGAGCCCCCTGTGTATGATACTTTTCTCCTACATCGAGCTTGTAATTGGTCTTTGGAAGTTCCAAGTCTTCAAAGAAAAGTTTGGCCATGTTATATGAATAGTGCTGACACGTGTGCAACATATAATAATCCGCATTCATTTCTTCCAGAACTCTAACTATCGGAGACATCTTTATTATTTCGGGCCTTGTTTAAAGAACGATTCCTATTTTCATGATGTCTAACCACCCACCTTTATGAGCGGAACTATTTAGAGTTTGGGAATGGAGTAAGTGCTGTAATATCCAAAATACTTCACACCCTTTTGCCGTAAAAAACTCGACTCTCCCACAGCCATAATGTATTTTTTCCGGTGATGTGTGTACTTAATCACAGAAAAATCCGGCGATTATGCTTACGAACGTATATATAACAAGTGTCTTCAATGCTCAGAGCTTTTCCGGTCAAAAACTAAAATGGTTTCGAGATATCGTACTTGAAAGTGGGGTTTTGTAGGGCGTAAAGCCCCTCTCCGATGAGAACTTAAAAAGATACTTTTCTGCCGGTTTCTGCGGATTTCATGGCCTTTTCTATAATCTCCACAGCTCTGAGCCCCGAGTACATATCTGTAAGCGGCTGTTTACCGGTTTTCGCAGAATTCACGAAATCCTTCAACTCCTCTTTCAGAGGTTCTTTATATGGAACTGTTACTGTTCTCATGCCTTCATTCTCCATTAAGAATTCACCATTCTGAGGCACAATTCCGCTGTCATATATCTCAATTATATCTGGTTTGAGATAGTCTATTTTTGCGGACATCTGTTCTCCCGCCACATGTATCTCTCTTATCTTGTTCCCAACCGGAGAAAGCCAGCTTTCAAAGATATAACCCGAGACGCCCTCATAATCAATGACCATCTGAGCAACATCCTCTATACCTTTCCAGAAGTTTTCCTGTGTCGTGCACATAATGCTCTTAGGACTCTTTTTAAGGAGATAAGAGTATATGTCTACATCATGGATGGCGAGTGCAAGTAGAACGCCCATATCCTTCCTAGGAGCGCGGAGAGCACTTCTTACCGTCTTCAAATAGAATATCCTCCCGAACCTTTTATCATAAATCATTTTTTTCATGTAATTGAGAGCCGGGTGATATCTGAAAAGATGACCGGGCATCAAAATCCTTCCAGATTTCTCGGCGATTTTTACGATATCTCTCCCTTCCCCGCTGTTTTCAGTCATGGGTTTTTCCACCAAGACATGCTTTCCATCCTCAAGAAATCTCTTCGAAAGGGAAAAATGCAGAGATGTTGGGGCAACTATGTCTACAGCGTCGATATCCGAGGGGATATCATCTATAGATGTCAGGTATCTCAGTCCGAAGTTCTCCGCCAGAGGCTTCACGGCATTTTCCCTTATATCCACAAGGATAATCTCCTCTATAATTTCCTCATCCTTTAGCTCTTTCCAGACCCTAGCATGATTCCTTCCCCAGTATCCAGTTCCTATCTGCGCTATTTTCATGTTATCGCCTCGCAAATTCGAGAACTTTATTCGCTATATACTCTGCATCTTCATCCGACATCTGAGGATGCATGGGAAGAGAGATTATTTCATCAACTATCTTTTCCGTTCTAGGCAGGTGTTCTGATATGCCTCTATCCCTCACTATGGGTTGAAGATGCACAGGTATGGGATAATAGATTCCAGAAGCTATGTCATTCTTTTTCAGGTATTCTTTAAGGCCATCTCTATTCTTCACCCTAATCGTGTACACATAGAAGGAATGCCTTGCCCATTCTTTAATTTCCGGGGTGATTACCTCACTTCCTAGAATTTCGCAGTATATCTTTGCGATCTCATTTCTCCTTTTTACCCATTCGTCCAGATGCTTTAGCTGTATCCTCCCGATTCCTGCAAGAATCTCCGACATTCTGAAATTGAAGCCGAGAGCCGTATGTTCATATTTCGTCGTTCTTCCCTGATCTCTTAGCATGGCAATTTTTTCTATCAATTCTTCATTATTGCCGACGACCATTCCTCCATCCCCTGCTACTGTCATTACCTTGGAGGGGAAAAAAGAGAATGCCGTTAGGTCGCCGAAATTTCCGACTTTTTTCCCATAATACTTTGCACCATGAGCTTGGCATGCGTCCTCTATGAGATACAAGCCATGATCGTCTGCAATTTCTCTCAGGTGTCTAATATCTGCGGGATGGCCATAAAGATGTACTGCAACTATTGCCTTGGTCTTCTCAGTTATTTTTTTCTTTACATCTTCTGCGTCTAGGTTATATGTTTCTTCATCGATATCCGCAAAAACAGGGCTTGCTCCGAGGTGCATTGCAGGAGAAACTGTGGCGATGAAGGTATGAGATGGCACAACGATTTCATCACCTTTTTCAATCCCGAGAGCATAATATATCAGGTGGAGTGCGGTTGTTCCAGAACTCGTTGTGACGGCTCCTTTAACTCCGAGATAGGCAGCAAATTCTCTTTCAAACTCCATGCTTTCAGGACCTTTTATGTATCTCCTAGAGTTTAACACCTCCACGGCCTTGTTTATTATCTCATCATCCACATACATCTCAACAAGATTGTAATTCATTGTTTCACCTATCCTTTTCTGATCTCCTCTTCCCATTCGTACGGCCTTGAAAAATAAGGCTCTTTGCAGTCCAGTTCATCAATCGCTTTTATCACTCTAGCAGGGTTTCCCACTGCAACGGAATTGGAGGGAATATCTCTGGTGACTACAGAGCCGGCTCCTATAAGAGAATTCTCACCAATTGTAACACCAGGCGTAAGGGTTACATTCCCTCCTATTTTGGCATTTTTCTTTATAACTATCGGGTTATTCCTCGCACATTCTTCATACTTTGGGCAGGGAGGGTGAAGCGTCGCAAGGGTTATGACGGAGGGACCTATCCAAGCATAGTCCTCTATGATAACATACTCCCCTATTATGCAATTGGAGTGTATTTTCACATTGTTGGCGATTCTGTTTCCGATTTCAAGGGTCGTGTTACTTCCCACAGAAACATTATTTCCTATAATGTTTTTCTCCCGTATAATAGTGTTATGTCCTGTGTTAAAACGCTCGCCGATGATGTTATTGGCATAGATTACCGTGTGGCTCCGAATTGTGGAATTCCTCCCTATTACGGTTTTTTCGGCACTTTCGAAGTTCTTTGGCCTGAGTCCTATGATGGCATAATCCTCTATTTTGACGGCCTCGCCAATTGTTACCTCTCCTATTATCTTGTAATCAGCCATTATTTACACCTTTAAAGTTAGCAAAAAGGGCATCCTTCTCTTCCATATAAATTTTGTGGCTCTGCGGATAGTTTTCTATAAAGTATATGAGAAAAGCAGTGACATCTATTTTTCCTCTGATCATTTTATCCGCTCTCCGCTTCCACATTCTTTTTGCAGATTCTCCCCCTTCGAGGAGAGAGGTTATGGTCCGATGAACTGGCTCAATATCTTCAAAAGCCTTAACGATACCATATTTTTTCACGAAATCCCTGAAATTTCCCGTTCTATTCCAACGTGTGGAGATTATAATCGAAGGAGTACCAAGAATTCCGCTCTCGGCAGCCATCTTATGTCCGTCTCCAACATACAGAGAGGCGTAATAAAGGGCATCGTGAATTCGATGAATCGGGATATTTATTCTTCTGCGCTCCAACTCTCCTTTGAGCGGTATCTCAGAGCTGATGAAGACCTTTGCATACTTTTCAATCTCCAGGACAAGACTGAGTCTTTCTTCATAGCTCCTGAAGCCGTGCTGGCCAATATCATGGCTGGCATCCCACGCTGAAAAACGCATTATGACATACTTCTCATCTTTATTTACTCCTAGATACTCCAGAATTGAAGGATCCGGTCTGAATCTTTTTGGATGGAGGTAGGCCAGTTCATGGTATCCCGGGTATCTTATATGTTTTTTTTCCGGGAAAGCCTTCAAAAAACAATCAGGCGTGAGAATACTCTCTGTAAAGGGGACCATCAATTTCAATTGGATGCGGGCATCCTCTGTATCTGTCAGTGATATGTGAGGTTTTCCCAAAATGGAGCTTATCCCTGCAGAATAAGGTGATCCGACACTTAAAAATATATCTGGTTCAAATTTTCTAGCAATTCTGAGAAGGGTCATATCATTTCTTATCAATGTTATGCTCTTTCCAATCATTCCTCTAGCATTAGGTTTCATAAACTCATGTTCGATTCCATAGATATCTAAAAGTGGAGAAACCACTCTCTCCCTTTCCCGGGCAACCACCTTTGTATGATGGCCTTTTTTAGCCAAGTCCCATATAATATATTTGAATAAATGTACTTGGGCAGGGTGTCCTATCTCAAATATTATTTTCGTATTAGACCCCTCCATTTCTGTCTGTATTTCTAATGTGCTCTGCTCTATAGCCATTTGAGACAAACTTTGTCTCTGAATGATTCACAACCCTTTTATGGTAAGAAGACAGAAGTTTCTTTGTCCGGTCCATATTTATATGAGCTCTCATCTTTTTCGCCTATGAAAGCCTCCTTTTTATACCTATCGAAAAGCATTAGCTAAAAGCATCCGAGCAGAGTAACGACGCAAAGATTTATTACCTCACTCTTTTTCTACAACCAAGGTGATTCCATGAACAAAATACCCCTCGCAATGCCCGCAATCGATGAAGAAATGATAGATGCCGCCATAAATGCGCTCCAGAACGAGATGCTGGTGATGGGCGAAAGCGTCCACAAGTTCGAGGAAGAGTTCGCACGATTTATAGGAACAAAGGAGGCTGTGAGCACCAACTCAGGTACAATGGCACTATCTCTCGCAATCATGGGCGCAGGAATAAAGAAAGGAGAAAAGGTTCTGACTCCGACATTCACATTCATAGCCACATCGAATGCCGTTATCCATGCCGGCGCAAGACCCGTGTTTGCAGACATTTCCCTTAAAGATTATCTGCTTGACCCTGAGAGGGTCGAAGAGCGCCTGAAAAAAGGAGATGTGAGAGCAGTCATTCCCGTGCACCTCTACGGAAAGCCGGCGGATATGGATAGATTCATGGAACTCAAAGAGAAATACGAGGTGAGCATAATAGAGGATGCCTGTCAGGCACACGGAGCATATTACGGCGGAAAAAGGGCGGGAAGCATCGGCGATTTCGGCACATTCTCATTCTATTCCATAAAGAACATGACTGTCGGCGGGGATGGCGGAATGGTAACCCTCAACGATGAGGATATTGCGGAAAAGCTGCGCTCCATAAGAGATTGCGGCAGAAAGGGAAAGTACGAGCACATCCATGTGGGATATACGGCAAGATTGAACACGGTCAATGCAGCCATAGGAAGGGTACAGCTCAGGAAGCTCGACTCATGGAACGAGAAAAGGAGGCATATCGCATCCATATACAGGGAAAAACTGAAGGATGTCGAGGAAATAACACTGCCTCCCGAGGACGACGAGAAATCAAAATCCGTATATCATCTGTTCGTGATAAGAACAAAGAAGGAGGGGGAGAGGGATGAACTCATGAAATACCTGAAAGATAACGGAATCGGCGTTGGCATACATTATCCAATAGCCAACCACATGCAGCCGATATACATGGAGCTCTTCGGATACCGGGGCGGAGAATATCCTAACAGCGAGACTGCGGCAGCCAACGTCCTGAGTCTCCCGATGTTCCCCCTGCTGAAAGATGATGAGGGGGAGTATGTGGCCGAGAAAGTGAGGGAATTCTACGGAAGGTGAGGTAATGAAGATAGGTGTCATAGGTCTGGGATACTGGGGTAAGAAGGTTGCGAGAGAGTATGTTGCTCTTATGAAAGAGGGTGCCGTGGATGAGGTGCATATATATGATGTCATCGAGGACAATGTCAGTGAATTCAGAAAAGAATGCCCTGAATGCATAACACACAGGGATCTTGATGAGGTTCTCAAATCAGACATCGATGGTTTCCATGTCTGCACTCCCAACTCCACACACTATGAGATTGCCATGAACCTGATGAAACATGGTAAAAATGTGCTTCTGGAAAAGCCTATGGCCATGGCCTATCAGGAAGCCCGAAAGCTCGCCCTCTATGCCTATAACAACGAGATGGTTCTGGCTGTGGGACACATATTCAGGTTCAGCAATGCGGTCAGAAAGGTAAAGAAGATGTACGAGAAAGGTGAAATCGGCAGGCTCTGGTATGCGCAGCTCAAATGGAGCACCCTGATGCCCTCTCCAAAGGAAAGGGATGTGGTCTATGATCTTGCCCCCCATCCCATAGATATACTCAATTACATAACCTCCCTGTGGCCAACCAGCATCTCTGCAATAGGCAGGGCATTTAGAAGGGCAAACTATGAAGAAATCGCATACATAAACATGGACTTCAACGGAGATTTCATAGCCAAGACAGAGGTCAGCTGGCTGTATCCTGGGAAGATAAGAAATGTCTCGATAATGGGTGACAGAAAGTTCGTCTCTCTTGAGGCTGTAAAGCAGCAGATTAAGGTATTTGACATGGAAAAGGAAGAATGGTTCGATATACCGGTAGAGGCGAACAATACGATACTCGACGAGGCAAGACACTTCGTAAAGGCCATAAATAACAGGCAGACACCGATAAACGACGGTTTCAATGGCTCGGAAAACATAAAGGTACTGGAAGCAGCGATGCAGTCCATGAGAGAGAACAGAGTTATAGAGCTGGAGTGGTGATCATGCCTGATTATGCTGTGATAAAGAAGGCGAAGATAGCCAAGAGCGCAAGAATATATGATCAGGTGAACCTTTATGGCTGTGAGGTAGGGGACAACACGAAGATAGATGCCTTTGTCTACATAGAGGAAGGGGTTAAGATAGGAAAAAATGTGAATATAAGGCCGTTCACCTTCATTCCCGAGGGAGTAACCATCGAAGATGATGTCTTCATAGGACCGAATGTTACATTCACCAACGACAAATACCCAAGGAGCAGGGGTGAATGGAAGCTTCTCAGGACTGTCGTTAAAAAAGGAGCATCCATAGGCGCGGGGTCTGTCATACTGCCAGGAATTACCATCGGAGAGAACGCTCTTGTGGGTGCAGGTTCCGTGGTAACAAAGGATGTTCCGGCAAACACGGTTGTGGCTGGAAACCCTGCGAGGCCGGTAGAGGACAGGAGATAAATCCTATTTATAGAATATATCTTTAAAAAATCTATAATAACGCTAGGAAGAGAGCAATGAAACCGCATATGGCATATAGGGCAAGTATTCTATTTACAAGTTCATTTTCCTTCATCGGCCTTCTGCTGAGAATAAAATACGCTAGAGTAAACCATTTTGCTTTATCCGGTGTTTTAATTTTTCCATCTTCGAGAATGATGGGATTTCTACAGGCACTTTTTCTGTCAATGTGTTTTAAGTTATGATAAATCGTGGACAGGAGTTCGAAAAAAGCAGGCAGTATTACTATGACACCATAAAATTCTATTTTTCCGATGACAACTCCTGCACCTATGATTGCGCCCATGCTAAGCGTGCCTATATCTCCGACAAAGATTTTTGCGGGATATTTGTTGAAATAATAGAAACCCAGAGAAGATCCCAAGAGGGAAAAAAATACGAGATATGTAGAAAAATCAGAGCCTTTTATAAAAGATATTACCAAAAGAAATGCGCTCATAATAATAACCTCACCTGTTTCCAGTCCGTTATAGCCTGCGGACATATTGAGTGCGTTAGCAGCACCGGTTATTGCGAATGGGACTATGATAAACCAGTATAGGTGGAACGGAAACGTTATGGAAAATCCGAAAGGAAAGGCTATGGTGGATGTTACAGGATGCACTAAAATAAGCGGAAGAGCCGCAAATCCCACAAGAATTGCTTTAATTTTCTGGGAAAGAACCGACACATCGTCTACCAAACCTATAAAAGAAGAGATGAATGTGACACCGATAACTGCCAGAACAACAGAAGTAGCTATGTCACCAGATGTCTTTCCAATCCATACAGAAATGCTTATTGCTATTACAAAAGCCATCACAACCCCTATTCCTCCCATTTCGGGAATTGACCTTCTATCTATTTTATTTACATCAATACCTACCATTCCCTTCGTTCTCATCTTTACAATCAGTTTTGGGGTTGCAAGAAGGGTAAGAACAAGCGCGAAAACGCCAGAAAACGCAGGAATTAGTAAGTCCATGTATATGCCTCAATATTCCATAGTATATGAAGTTTAAGCAGAAAGTGAACGATCAAACCAGAGTTTGCTCATACCAAAAGGTTTTTAACTTCCGAAATATGCTTCCTATAACATACGATATGGAGGAACTCCATGGAAACTCTGAAAACTGCGGTGATAGGCATCGGCCAGATGGGACAAAATCATGCGAGAATATACTATGAACTTCAGAATTCAGAAATGGTTGGAGTTGCAGACAGAGATTTAAAAAGAGCGAAAGAAATTGCTGGAAGATATGGTACGCGAGCGTATAAAGATTACGCAGAATTGCTGGAAAAAGAAAGACCGGATGCTGTATCCATCGCTGTTCCAACAAATTTGCATTCGAAGGTCGGGATGTATGTTCTGAAATACTCGGATATACTTATAGAAAAACCCATCGCAGATTCGGAGAAGGAAGCTCTTTCCCTCATAGATGAAGCGGAGAAAAACGGAAGAAAATTGATGGTCGGCCACATAGAGAGATTTAACCCCGTAATTCAGTACTTCAAGGAATGGGTCGAGAAACACAAATGCAGATATCTGGCTTTTAACATAGTCAGAATAGGTCTTCCAAATCCAAGAGCAGGGATTACCAGCGGTGTGATTCTGGATCTGGGAATTCACGATATAGACATGGTCAGATATCTGACAGGTGAGGAAGTTACAAATGTGGATGCCAAGGCCATAAGTTTCTTCGAAAGCACAAAATTCGAGGACCATGCACAGATATGGTTGAAAATGAAGAACTCCTCGGCAAGCATCGTTACCAACTGGACCTCCCCCGTAAAGATAAGAGAGATGTATGTCACACTCGATAAAGCATTCGTTAAAATAAATTACTTGGCCCAGACAATGGATATAGCCATGCGAAACAGTGATGAGCTGGATGCGCGAATGCTGGGATACCCGACGAAACACATAAATATAAAATACAAAGAGCCTCTGAAAATAGAAATCGAAGAGTTTTTGAGAACTATATTGGATGGTGAAGAACCTCCGATTACGGGAAAAGACTCGCTCGCATCACTAAAAATAGCCCTTGAGGCCGAAAGGATTTCCAGAGGTAGTTGAATGGACGGTGTTTTCGTTGCGGAGACGGCCATAGTGGACAAAAAGGCGAAAATAGGTAATGGAACAAGAATCTGGCATCATACCCAGATAAGAGAAGATGTTAGTATAGGGGACGGGTGCAACATAGGAAAAGGCGTCTATATAGATTTTGGCGTGAGAATAGGAGACAGAGTTAAGGTTCAGAACCATGTTTCCATCTATCACGGAGTTGAAATAGGCAGTGATGTTTTCATAGGTCCAGGCGCTACTTTCACCAACGACAAACACCCCCGTGCATGGCTGTGGGATAACAGCAGACTGTGTAAAACTATTGTGGGGAACGGTGTCAGCATAGGTGCCAATGCAACCATAGTGTGCGGGATAATTCTGGGGGATTACTCGATGATAGGTGCGGGTGCCGTCATAACGAAGAGTGCCCCGCCACACGCTCTCGTTCTCGGAAATCCTGGGCGAATTGTTGGGTTCGTATGTAAGTGCGGTGAGAGACTGGACGAACATTTTTACTGCAAAGTATGTAACAAGAGTTTTCCAGAGCTTGAAAAGTACAGGGAAATGATGGAGGAATAGAATGATATCCATAGCAAAACCAGATATAGGAAACGAAGAAAAGAAGGCGGTTCTTGAGGTGCTCGAATCTGGAATGCTGGCTCACGGAGAACTGGTAAGACGATTTGAGAGAGACTTCTCCGCATACATCGGAACGAAACATGCGATAGCCACCACAAGCGGTACGCAGGCCCTTATACTTGCACTAGAAGCTTTGGATATACGTGGGAAGGATGTACTGGTACCAAGTTTCACATTCATTGCAAGTGCGACCAGCATAATAAGGGCCGGAGGAAGGCCTGTTTTCGTCGATATCAATCCCGGAACATTCGATATGGAGCCCGAAGACGTTAGAAAGAAAATAACTGAGAGAACCGCTGCGATAATGCCGGTCCATCTTTACGGACAGAGTGCGAACATGGACGAGATAATGGAAATTGCGGAAGAAAATGGGGTTGCGGTTGTAGAGGATGCATGTCAGGCCCACGGTGCCGAATGGGATGGGAAAAAGGCGGGGTCCATTGGAGATGTATCTGCCTTTAGTTTCTATCCAACAAAAAACATGACCACGGGAGAAGGAGGAATGTTGACCACAGATAACCATGAACTGGCCGAAAGACTCGGAATGCTTGTTAATCACGGTCAGACAGAAAGATATCGACATATGGCTCTGGGATGGAACTACAGAATGACGAATATCGCTGCGGCAATAGGATTGGAACAGCTTAAAAAACTTGATAGGAATAACAATAAGAGAAGGAATAACGCATTATTTTACGATGAAGAGCTTTCCGAATGTGTTGAAATTCCATATGTTGACAGTAAAGCGCATCATGTCTATCATCAATACACAATAAAGACAGATAAGAGAGACAAGGTTATCGAAGAATTCAAGAAAGAGCGCATAGGTTTTGGCATATACTATCCAATAGCGATTCATCAGCAAGAGATAATGAAAAGGCTTGGATACACCGCAAGCCTGCCAATCACGGAGAAACTCACGAAGCGGGTCCTTTCTATACCGATACACCCACTCCTATCCGAAGAGGATCTTCATACTGTTGTCGAGACTATAAAAAGAGCAGTTACATAATCACAGCATTTGACTCGACTCTTCCCTGTACCTTAGCTCCAGGACCTATCTTTGCACCCTTTCCTATCATTGTCCCGGGGGAGATGCTGGTGTTTATTCCGGTATGCACCTCATCACCCATTATGACGCCTAGTTTTCTTTTTCCGGTATCCACATAGTTCCCTTTGAGGTTGACGATTATGCTTTTTTCATCGAGCCTCAGGTTCGCCACCTTCGTACCGGCACCGAAATTGCAATTCTCACCTATTACGCTGTCCCCGACATAATTGAAATGCGGGATTTTCGTTCCATTCATTATTATCGAGGCCTTTATCTCCGAAGAATTACCTATGTGACAGTCGTCACCTATTACCGAATATGGCCGGATGTAGGAATTCGGTCCTATTCTGCAGTTTTTTCCGATTATCACCGGCCCTTCTATATATGTGCCGTTCTTTATCACGGTGCTTTCTCCGATTATGATGGCACCTTTCAGAGTGACCCTTTCTTCGATATCTCCTTCTATTTTTTTTGAGATGTTCTTGAGGAATTCTTTGTTTGCTTCCAGAATATCCCACGGTGTCCCGATGTCATTCCAATAGGCCTCTGTCTTTACGATTTTGATTTTTTTCTTTTTTGCCAGGATATTGATGGCATCGGTCAGTTCTATTTCACCCCTGGAAGAGATTTTGCACTTTTTTATCGAATCGAAAATTTCTCTGCCAAATACGTATATTCCTCCATTTATCCAGCCTTCCTTTGTATCAGTCGGTTTTTCCTCTATTCTGTCCAGATACTCATCACCCTCAAGAACTCCGTATCTGCAGACATCTTCTCTGAATACTCCCAGAATCGCATTGTTTTCTTCCTTGATTTGTTTCAGAATCGCTCTATCGAACATTATATCTCCGTTTATGAAGACTATTTTATCTTCGCTGCATTCTTCAGCATATAGTGCGGCATTCCCTGTTCCCAGCCTCTTTTCCTGATATTTGTATTCTATCGGCACTCCCTTGTAGGAATAACCGTATTGCCCTACAATCTTCCTTCCTTCCCTTCCTATCAGAATAGTAACCCTCTCGATGCCAGCATCCACCACCCCATCCAGGATATGGGAGATTATTGGTTTGTTTCCCACTGGTATGAGGGGTTTCGGCCTGTTTTCGGTAAGCGGCCACATTCTTGTGCCTTCTCCGGCAGCCATTATGAATGCTCTCATCTCATTCACCACCTATGCCTTTCACGATTCTGTTCATCATCTCTTCCGCCTTTCTTTTATCTTCCGCCTCCACCGTTATTCTGATCTTGGGTTCCGTGCCCGAAAACCGTATCAGAAACCATAAATCATCCGCCTTAACCCTCCATCCGTCTATTCTCAGGACCTCATGGTCTTTCAGAAATCTCTCGATGGAGCCCTCCATCTTTTTTCGATCTTCGTAAAATATGCTTTTTCTTAGTGTGGTATAAACCGGAAAAGAATCGATGATTTCGTCGATGTTATTATTCAGAGCTATTTCGGAGAACTTAACCGCAGAGTAAATGGCATCAGGGGTGAGTCTCCATTCCGCAAATATCTGTGTGCCGCTCTGCTCACCACCGAATTCATAACCCATCTCCTTGATTCTCTGGGAGACATTGGCATCTCCGACCTTGGAGCGCTCCACTTCCGCATAATTCTCCAGAAGCATTGAAGAATCCACAGGTGCCACCACCTTTCCGTAGCCGAATTCCCTTATGAAAACGGCCATTATCATATCTCCATTCAGATATCTTCCGGATGAGCTTACGGCAATGAAACGGTCCGCATCGCCGTCGTGAGCTATCCCCAGGTCGGCTCCTTTCCTTGGCACCATCTTTTTGAGGAGCTCAAGATTCTCTTCGGAGGGTTCGCTGGGATGTCCCGGAAATCGCCCATCTGGATGGCAGTTTATGGTTGTTACCTCCGCACCCAATATTCTCAACAGATGGGGAGTTATAACACAGGATGCACCGTTGGAACAATCGACAATCACTTTCAGTCCGTCGAGAGAACTCGCATTTTTTATGATAGCCTCTCTGTGAAGAGAGAGAGCATCGAAGTTGGACATCTTGCCTGTTTTTTCCCATGATGCAATATTCGCTTTATCTCCCGTCAATTCTTTCATCTGTTCCTCGGAAAAAGCCGAACCGTCCGGATTCCACAGCTTTATACCGTTGTATTCGGGAGGATTGTGCGATGCCGTTACCATTATTCCAGCATCGAAATCCTTTGCCGCGTAGGCAAGAGTCGGTGTTGGCACCTCTCCGGCATCGTAAACCGATGTTCCAGAGGAAAGAAGAGCGCCTTTTATTATTTCGACCAGAGAATTCGAACTTTCTCTGAAATCGGATGCGATTATGACATTTTCGTATTTTTCCGACATAGCGTGTCCGATCTTTATCCCCATCTCAACCAGTGCCGGGCCCCATTTCATCCTTATTCCAGACGAACCGATGTGCTTCATTTTATCACTCCACGGTAACACTCTTTGCCAGATTTCTCGGTTTATCTATCTCGCATCCCCTTAGCTTCGCCGTATGATATGCCAGAAGCTGTACTGCCACGGTATTTCCGAAAGGAGAGAACATAGCGCTGTTCTTTGGAACGGGTATTCTGTAATCCACATAATTTTCTATCTCGGTTTCCGGCGATATCGCAATAACAGTGGCGCCGCGAGCGCTCACCTCCCTTATGTTGGATAGCATCTTATCGTATGTCTCGTCTCTGGTCACTATGGCTACCACCGGAACCCCTTCTTTCAGAAGTGCCAGAGGACCGTGTTTCAGCTCACCGGCAGGATAGGCCTCTGCATGTATATACGATATCTCTTTCATCTTAAGGGCTCCTTCCATGGCTATCGGATAGTTCATTCCCCTGCCCAGATAGAACATGTTCTCGCTATTCATTATCTTCTGAGCTATTTTCTTTATCGTTCCCTCGTAATCAAGAGATTTTTCGATAAGTCTGGGCACTCTTCTGAATTCGTCTATTATTTCGTCGCACTTCATCTGGGAGAGTATCCCGTATTTCTCACCGAGGGCCGCACCCAGATAATAGAGGGCTGCCAGTTGGGCTGTAAATGTCTTCGTCGCCGCGACCCCGATCTCCGGACCGGCGGAGGTGTATATCACATGGTCGACGTGATGGGTTATCGAGCTTCCGAGTATGTTCGTTATTCCGACGGTTTCGTATCCTCTTTTCCTCGCAATCTTTGCGGCAACCAGAGTATCTGCCGTTTCTCCGCTCTGCGTGATGAAAATAACAAGACTTCTTTCCCTCACCTCGGGCCTCAGGCGGTACTCCGAAGCATAATAGACATCTACGGGAATTCCCAGCAATTTTTCCAGAAGATATTTTCCGGTGATCCCCGCATTATATGAGGTCCCGCATGCCACGATGGTTATCCTCCCATAATAGGGGAGGTCTATATCATTTGAGAACAGTGTATGCATTGTATTCTCTATGGCAAGTGGCTGTTCGAATATCTCCTTCAGCATAAAGTGCTCATAGCCGGATTTCTCTGCTGATTCCGGTGTCCAGTCCACATATTCCGTTTTCTTTTTCCGCTCGTTCCCCTGAAAATCATAGAAAGATATCCCATCGGGATCGAGTTCGCACACCTCTCCGTCCTCCATTATTACCACACGGTTTGTGTATGAAAGGAATGCGGGGATGTCCGATGCGAGGAAATTTTCCTCCTCTCCGATGCCCACTATCAGAGGACTTTCCTTTTTTACGGCCATTATCCTATTCTCACCCCTGTGAACTGCCACTATTGCAAATGAACCTCTCAGGCGCCCAATCATCTCGAAGAATGCCTTTTTGAAGTCCTTGTGTTCTGCATATCCTTCCTCAAGCAGGTGTACTATGACCTCACTATCCGTATCCGATGCATATTTGTGTCCCTTCTTCACGAGATCTTTTCTGAGTTCCATGTAATTCTCTATTATCCCGTTGTGGACTATCGCGAACTCTCCCGTGCATCCCGTAAACGGATGCGCATTCTTATCGCTCGGTTCTCCATGGGTGGCCCATCTGGTGTGTCCGATTCCCGTTCTCCCCTCCATCTCACCTTTCAACATCGAAACATACCCTCTCTTTTTTTCCACTGTTATGCCGTGATTGATAACGGCCATTCCGGCAGAATCGTATCCTCTGTATTCAAGTCTTTTTAGGCTCTCTATTATGACCTCAGACGCTCTTCTGAAACCGGAATATCCGACTATGCCACACATATCAAACTTCCTCCATCATCTCTTCTTTTATCTCGGCGATAGCGCCTATTCTCATTCCCGCCTTTATTCTGATGCCTGGCACCACGGTAACTTTGGCACCTATTTTGCAATCATCGCCGAGCACTATTCCGCCATCATGAACTTCCATCACTTCCTTTCCGAATATCTTCTGGAAACGGGAACTCATTGCCATAAAGCCGACATCTATCACGCAACCTCTTCCAATTACTGATCCCTCTATACTTGCCTGGTGTGATATGGAGGTGGAACTCATTATTATGCTATTCTTTATAAATGATAGTGCTCCTATACTTACATCGTTACCGATGCTCGTGTACGGCAGTATTACGGAGTTCGGGCCTATATAACAGTTTTTGCCGATTCTTACAGGGCCTCGGATATGGCATCCTGCTGAAATGGTCGTTCCAGCACCTATTTCGACATCACCAATTATATTGGCGCTCTCTATCTTGCCCGACAAACACCTTGTTGTTTTCTTCATTACCCATGAATTCAGTTCTAGAAGATCCCAGGGGTATATCGCATCTTTCCACACACAATCTGTGGCGCGAATAAGTTTCAGTCCACGGATGGAATTGAGCACCTCAGGAAGGTCGTATATTCCCTGGTCCAGAAATTCCTTTATCAGATCGAAAAGTTCCGCATCGAAATGTCCGATACCCGTAAAAATGAGATTCTCGCCCGCACCTAACGGCTTCTCTATTATTCTGTTTACGGTCTTTCCGGCATGCTCTATGATTCCGTATTTTGATGATGCCCTGCTGAATATCCCCAATATGCTATTTTTTTCACTTTTTAGGATTGCGGATATGCAGCCTTTCGATATGATGTTATCTCCATGGAGCAGTATGAATTCCTTGTCTGTTTTTGCCTGATACAGGGCATGGGCGGTTCCAAGCTGTTTTTTATGGAGAACGTATCTCATCTCTGCCCCGAACAACCTCCCGCTCCTGAAATACTGCCTTATTTTCTCGGAATGGTAGCCTACGACGATTGTTATATCCCGTATGTTGTTGTCCACAAGAGCCTCAATTACATACTGGAGTATCGGTTTGTTCCCTACTGTAATCATGACCTTGGGCATATTCTCTGTCAATGGTCTGAGTCTCTGACCCTCGCCGGCGGCGAGAATTATGGCTTTCATGGTTATCTGAATCCTTTGTTCCTATAAAATGCTTTCCTCTTCCATTTAAGATGCGTGTTTTCGAAGTATTGCTAATTTCTGCGGTTTTATTATCTGGTTGCACGGACATCTACTATCAATTAAAAGGATGCGCTAAACTTCCAGACCCGATTCTGAAATAGGGTGTTTTAATCTTCTTTTTTACTGTTCTTCTACCATCCACTATCAGTTCGAGTCCTAAAGAATCATAATCCAGGTTCTTAAATTCTTCCCAGTCCCCCTGAATCATACATATATCCGCTTTTTTCAGTGCATCCTCCGCGCTCTCCGCATACTCTATATTCGGGAATAGCTGCCTGAAATTTTCCGTGGCCTTCGGGTCATACCCTATAACATGAGCCCTTCTGGTAAGGAGCGCTCTGACGAGAGGTATTGCCCTTGATTCCCTTATGTCGTCTGTATCCGGTTTGAAAGAGAGGCCTAGAACCGCCACCTTTTTCCCCCTGAGTTCGCCCAGTTTTTTTTCTGCGATCTCTATCATCCTCAGGGACTGTCGTTCGTTTATTCTGAGGACCTCCTCGAGAAGTTCAGGCTCGTAACCTCTTTCTCTGGAAGCGAAAATGAGAGCTTTGACGTCCTTCGGGAAACAGGAACCTCCGAATCCCGCTCCCGCATTGAGGAAGTGCGGTGAGATCCGATGGTCCATGCCAACCCCTTTCATAACGTCATAAACATCTATACCCATCTCGTCGCATATATTGGCAATCTCATTTGCAAAGCTTATTTTTGTGGCGAGAAATGCATTGGATGCGTATTTTATCATCTCTGCGGTTGTGGGAGAGGTGATAAGAACAGGTGCGTCTATTTTCGAGTAAAGTTCCCTGAGGATTTCCTCGCTTTTTCTGTCCATTATCCCGAGAACTATCCTATCGGGATGTAGGCTATCTTCAAGTGCCACACCCTCTCTGAGGAACTCTGGATTCATAGCAATACCAAATTCCTTTCCCGCTTTTTTTCCTGATTTCCGCTCTATTAACGGAAGAACGAAATTCTCGGTTGTTCCAGGGACCACAGTGCTCTTAACAACAACAAGATGGAAACTTTCTTTTTTTCCGAGAACTGCGCCTATTTCCTCTGAGACAGAGCGAATATATGAAAGGTCTATGCTTCCGTCCTCTCTGGATGGCGTCCCCACGGCTATGAATGTGATGTCCGTCTCCATGATAGCATCTCTGATCCCTGTAGTCGCTCTTATCCTGCCCTCTCTGACAAGTTTTTCGAGGAGTTCGTCCATGCCCTTCTCATATATTGGAGAAATCCCTCTGTTCACAAGTTCGACCTTTTCCTTTATCACATCCACCAGCGTAACATTATGTCCCAAACTAGCAAAGGTAACGCCTGTAACAAGGCCCACATAACCTGTTCCCGCTATGGATATCTTCATAGCCCGAAATCGAACGGTTATTTAATTATGTCTCCCAACACACTTATATAATGTCTTCAATTCCAGATTGTGAAAGCGGTAATTCCTGCTGCAGGTCTTGGAACCCGAATGCTTCCTCTTACGAAATCTCAACCAAAAGAGATGCTGGCTGTCTTTAATAAACCTGCAATTCAGTATGTGGTTGAGGAAGCAATAAATTCCGGAATAGATGACATACTCATAATAACCGGTAAAGGAAAAAGGGCGATAGAAGACCATTTCAGCCCGAACATCGAGCTGGAAATTTTCCTGAAAGAGAGGGGGAATGATGGCGATATAGAAAAGATAAGGCATATTGGAAAAGGCGCTGACATTTTTTATGTAAGACAGAAAAATCCACGGGGTCTGGGAGATGCCATAATGTGTGCAGAAAAACATGTGGGCAATGAACCGTTCATAGTGCTTCTTGGCGACGACATAATTTTCAACAGCATACCTGCGGCTAAACAGCTGATGAGTGTCTACTGGAAATATGATTCCCCGGTTATCGGAGTAGAGAAGGTCAAAAGAGAGGATGTTTCGAGATATGGCATAATAAAGCCGGGAAACGAGATTTCTGAGAGCATTTATGAAATAGAAGATCTGGTAGAGAAACCCCCCATCGAGAAGGCTCCGTCGGAATATGCGGTTATAGGGAGATATCTGCTCACACCTGAGATATTCACATATCTGAGAAAGATAAAGCCGGATTCGAAGGGCGAAATCCAGCTCACGGATGCCCTGCGGCTATACAACAAAGAGCACAGAATGCTCGCTCTGGAACTTCAGGGAAAGAGGGTGGACACCGGCAATATAGAGGGCTGGATCATGGCAAATATCGAAGCCGCAAAAATAATGGAGCCAGAGGTTTTCGAGAGTATCCGAAAAAAACTGAAATGACTTATTTAAATCTCCATCCTCACGTCAGCAATCACGGAAACTCATGGCATCTGTTGTATGGTTTCAAGTATCAACGAACTTTCTTGCTTTTAGATTTCTGTACGACTAAAAAGAGAGTGCGGTTGGGGTTGAAACGATGAAGTCCTTAATCCAGATTGGAAGATGTACGGGATTTCTGAAGATTACGATGTAAAGCCTAAATAGAGGGAGGTGTAATGGCAACCAAGGTGATAATAATGCCGTTCGAACTTGATGTCGATGCCGTGAAATACACTGTCGAAAGGATTAACCGCGGAACAGAGAGAATAAAGAGAGGATTTGCCGCCATGCAGAAGGGTGGAGTGATAATGGACGTTACCACTGCGGACCAAGCCTCGATTGCCGAAGAAGCAGGGGCCGTTGCCGTGATGGCTCTTGAAAGGGTGCCTGCGGATATAAGGGCTGCCGGAGGCGTTGCCAGAATGGCAGACCCAGAGAAAATCCTTGAAATCATAGATGCGGTCACGATACCGGTCATGGCCAAAGCGAGGATAGGGCACTTTGTGGAGGCTCAAATACTTCAGGAGCTTGGTGTGGATATGATAGATGAGTCTGAGGTTCTGACTCCGGCAGATCCGTTTTATCATATAGATAAGGAGCAGTTCACCGTACCTTTTGTTTGCGGTGCAAGGAACCTCGGAGAGGCTCTCCGCAGAATATTCGAGGGTGCGACCATGATAAGGACCAAGGGCGAGGCAGGAACAGGAAATGTTATCGAAGCGGTGAGGCATCAGAGGATGATTATGAGCGAAATACACAAGCTGAAGGCAATGGATGACGAGGAACTTTTTGCAGTATCGAGGGAGATTCAGGCTCCATTCGAACTCGTGAAGGAAGTTGCGGAGCTTCAGAGATTGCCGGTCGTCAATTTTGCGGCCGGAGGAATTGCGACTCCTGCGGATGCGGCACTCATGATGCAGCTTGGAAGCGACGGGGTGTTTGTGGGCTCGGGAATCTTCAAGTCCCAGAACCCTGAAAGGATGGCCAGAGCGATAGTCGAGGCTGTGCACAACTACGACGACCCGAAGATACTTGCCGAGGTATCCAAAGGTCTCGGAGAGGCCATGAAAGGGCTGGAAATCTCCGACCTCGAAACAAAACTGCAGGAAAGAGGCTGGTAAAACTCTTTTTTCTCATTTCTTGGGAGAGACTTAATACGAAAAACTAGGTTCCACACAACACTATTCTCTTCCCTTCCAAACACTCGGATAAATCCCAGTTTCCATGTAAACTCTTTTCGGTCTTGCGGCGACACCTTCGTTTCTCTTCAACATCTCCATGGAGGTCATCTCGGCCACAGCCGATTCTATTACTTCTCCTTTCAGTGTGAAAACAGCGACAGCATCTCCCTTCTTTATCCCCTCATCCAGGGTGACAATGCCTTTCACAGACAGCTCGGCACCGTGACACAGAGCATCCACTGCCGTGTCCTTAACGAGTATCCTGGGCAGAGAATCGAAAAGCCTCTCTATCGGAAGCAGTGCCTTTTTCAGATAACTTTCATCCCCTTCCTTCCAGAACTCATAGGCATCCTTCAGTTCGTGCAGTGTTATGGCATCGTTTTCCGTAAAGTGAGCACTCCGCGTCCTCCTCAGCTCGACCATGTTTGCCCCCGCTCCCAGTGCTTCGCCGATGTCGTGGCAGAGGGTTCTTATGTATGTTCCAGATTCGACGACGGCCCTGAAGAGAACATAGTTCCCTTTCATCTCCATTATCTCAAGCCTGTAAATCTCCTTTGTCCGAAGTGCCCTTTTCACGGCGGCCCTCACAGGAGGCAGCTGGTAGATTTTCCCGGTGAACTCTCTGAAAATCGCCTCCACGTCCTTTTTGGGAACTCTGCTGTGAAACCTCATTACCCCAACATACTCCTTTCCGAAGGGGAGCAGGACCTCAAGTGCCTTTGTCGCCCTTCCGGTGGCAACTGGTAAAACTCCGGTTACATGTGGGTCCAGTGTTCCGCTGTGACCTGTGTTGCTGACATTCAGAATCTTTTTCAACCATGCGGAAACCTGATGGCTCGTGGGTCCGGACGGTTTGTCTATTACGATGACGGATGCTTTCAGAAGTTCTTCGATGTCTCTTTCCTCCGGCTTTTTTCCGTACGGCCCTGTTCTTATCCCCTCACATCTTGTGAGCATGGGCTATTCCCGCCTTGTGAAGGACCTTTTCGGCCATCGCTTCCGGAGATAGGTGTCCTGAGTCTATGACCAGGTCGTAGATGGAAGTGTCTCTTATATCAAATGCGTAGTAATTCATATATCTGGAATACTCGGATTTTTCCCTTGCCAGAATCTCTTTCTCCACGAGCTCTCGGCTCTTGTTTTCTCTTCCCGCGATCCTTTCCACCCTTATCGGAAAATCAGCTGTCACATATATCCTGAATGCCGGAATTCCGTGTTTATAGGTCATATATCCCGTCAATCTTCCGTCCAGTATTATGTTGTCCTTCTCCCTTGCTATTTCCAGCATCCTTTCATCCAGCTCTCTGTCTATTCTGTCGTCTCTTTCGGCGATTTTTCCGAATTCTTCCAGAGAAACGCCGTGCTCTTCGGCCATTTTTCTGAAGATCTCTCCAGCATATATGAGTTCCATGCCAGTCTTTTCGGCAAGGAATCTTGCAAGGGTCGTTTTACCGCTTCCGGGTGGACCGCTTATCGTCAACCTCACCCTATTCCCCCACGGCATCCAGTTTTCTTCTTAGAAGGATTATCTTTCCAATGCTCCTGATGGCAAAACCGAAGGGTATCGAACCCAGAGAATAAAGAAGGAACCATGACTGGATCACATTTACGGATAGCAGGTTCACATTGAAATACCACGGAACCGAGATTATCTTGTACGGAAGAGCGTTTATGAACATGCCCAGCCATGCGAAGACCGAGATGAATATCACGAAGGTGTAGGCCATTATCTTGAATGATGAGCCCATGGTTCCTGTCTGCATCTTCATGAGTTCGGGCTGCATCTTCATGAGCTTCTCAACCTTTGTTTTCTGGTTCTTCATCCTCGCTTCTCTAAGTTCGGCATTAAATGCCTTCATAATCTTCTGCATCTTCGCCTGCCCTATTAGGTCAGTATGCCATAGAGTGACTACACTAGAGAAGGTAGCCATGATGATGCTGGCTGTAAAAACCGTTATTACCGGATATTTTCCACCGAAACCTATCAGAGGTTCAAAGACAAGACCCACTAGAGCACCCAGGGCCAACCTCATCTCGTTGTCGAACATCGACCATATTGCAAGGAGAAAAAGGAAAATGGTCAGGAATCGCCCTGTGTCAAATACCTTAACGGGAGGCTCCCCGGGAGCATTTCCCTCTTTTCCCGCATTCTTCTCATCCAGACTATCCCTCCTTTCCGAAGAACTGTCTGAGCATCGGATGCATCTCCATCATCTGCTCCTTGCCCATCGCCTCATACATCTGTATCATGATACCTACGGCTAACAGGACGCCTGTTCCGCTGGTATTTCCCACCGTTCCGATGAGGTTCGCACCTGCCGCAAGAGCCCCGACAAATGCACCGCTGAAGTCGGTAACCGCAGGAATATACCTCTGAAGGACCTTTTCAAGCACCCGCGGGTCTCTTCTGAATCCAGGTATCTGCATGCCGCTCCTCTGTATGTTCTCGGCTATGGCTCTCGGGCCCATGTTTGTGGTCTCGATCCAGAATCTGGCAAATATCATTGAGCCTATAACCATTATGGAAACATAGACCACCACCCTAAGTAGGACGGATATCCACGGATGTCCGGTTGCAGCCAGATATCTATCAGGATAGACAAGTGGCATCAGCCAATCACCAACTCCTCTTATTGTCGAGAGATACCATGCAAGACCACCGGAGGGTCTCGTCTGCCCCGGTTCGTAGAACCCCAACATCCAGTTATGCCCGACAATGGGCCAGTTTTTGAATGCCGGGTTTGTCCAGAACAGAAGGGCGAACATGCTTATGTTCGCCAGCAGAGCGGACATTAGAATGACGGGTATGTTTGATGCATATATAAGATTTATCGGATATCTGCCTCTCGCACCTCTTGCCCTTCCGTGAGCCAGCGGCAATTCGACTCTGGTTGACTGGAAATACGCCACTATCAGGAATATGGTTGTCGTTCCTATAAGGGCTATAATGGGATTCGGATTGCTGAGGAACATTCTCTCGAAACCACCGCCTGCCATTTCGGGTGCGGACATGTGGGTGAGATAATATATCGTCTTAGGCAGAGTTCCAGCAGGAACGGGTGAGCCTGCCGTAATGGGTTCCCAGTTGAATGTGCCCACCACTATGGCCTGGGCAACACCGGCCGCTATGAACAGGGAAATGCCAGAACCGAGACCCCATTTGGAGACCACTTCGTCCATGAGGAACACTATGTAGCTACCTATAAACAGCTGTAGAACTATCAACAATCTTGCCAGGAACACACCGTTTCCCGGGCTGAAGCCGTCCAGAGCCTGAATGAAGCCGCTGTCCGGTACCAGATAGCCGTATACCTGTGGAAGCGCTTCAACGAATATCATTATTATGACAAGAAGCTTCTGAGTGCTCTGATAGACGGCCTTGTCCTCCTCTTTTGTGAGATTCAATTTTATTATCTTCGCACCTGCGAAGAGCTGCATTATGATGGATGCGGTAACGATGGGGCCGAGACCAAGATGCATTATCGACCCAGACGCACCTGCCATTATGGCCCTGAACTCCGAGAAGAGGTCCATTGTTTTCTGCTGGTCGAGGCCAAATATGGCCACATTTGTGAGCACGAAATAGAGGACCAGTATGACAAAGTCCCATATCATCTTCATTTTGAATGAGACATGTCCGTCTGGCTTTTTTATTACCGGAAGATAGCGCAGTACCGGTTTAAGACCGTGTAGTCTGCTCTCATCCTCATCCGCCGGCACATAGGAGGCTATAAGATATGTGAAATATGCTGTAGGAATTATTGCCAGCGCTGTCAGTATGAATGACAGTGAGAGCCCGCTGGAATTGTACATCATTATCAGCACTAAAGCCCAGAATGCCAGAGATATGAGACCGTATACCTGGTTCCTCTCGCGCTCCTCTTCAGCCATTTATCTCAACCTCGCCTCCGCTGTTTTTTACCTTCTCGATTGCTTTTTCGCTTGCCTCACCGACGATTATCTTCATGGGCTTGCTTATCTTCCCGGAACCCAGCAGTTTATCTATGCCCATGGAACTCAGATCTATGACATAGGTACCGTTCTCTTCCTTTGCCAAACCGTTTTCGATGAGACTCTGGAGCCTATCCTGAATCTCTCCGAGATTTATGGTCTTCTTTTCCTTTGTGAGTTCGGGGGCCCTCTTGAAACCGTGTCTTCCGAAATATCTGGGATTGGCCTTGTATGTCGCTATGAAGCGATGGGTGAAGCTCCCTGCATTTCCGACACCGCCCCTTTTGCCATGACCTCTTCTGGCGTTCTTTCCGTGTCCGTGTGTCCTCATACCTCTGAACTTTTCACTCCTTTTTGACATCTTCATGCCCCCTGTCCTCGATCATCTTTTCAAGAAGAGAATTTATGTCCTTTCCCCGGTATCCCAGGGATCCTCCTACTTTGTAAGCTCTTTTTATCGTTCTGTAACCGCCTATGGGCGGATGAAGTCTGAAAACCGGCTTCAGTCCCCCTATCCGGTTCATGGTTACGGCGTCATTCGCTATTGCCTTCGCAAGTTCCTCTATGCTGTCATAATCGGTTTTTTCCCTGACGAACGCCTCGCTTATGGGTTCTCCTCCGACTACCTTCCCTCTCAGATAGAGAAGTCTTGCCATAACGGCCTCGTCTATCTCGCCCCATGTCACATAATCCTTTACTTTCTGGAGCATTCCTTTGTAGGAGTCGGTTTCCGGAATGACAACACAGTGATTGGCTCTTGTGAGTCCGAGCATCTTAAGCGTATCCTTTATCGGGGTCTTGACATTAACGGAGCCCCTTATCCTCACTACAGCGTATGCCATCATTCCTCACCTCCCTCGGTTCCGATTGTGCCGGAGACTATGTTTAGGGCCTCCTCTTTTACTGGAATTCTGACTCTGGAAAGCGATTTGAGAGCATCGAAGACAGCATACGCATAGTTAAGGGTGGTCCTTGTATGGCCCGATGTGAATCCCCAGACATCCTTTATCCCTGCGAGTTCGAGGAGTATCTTAGCCGTCGGTCCAGTCGCCACACCGACCCCTCTGGGTGCGGGTTTGAGTGCGACCTCTACGGAGCCGCTCTTTCCGCTCACCTCAAGCGGCAGAGAGTGTGGTGTCCCGCATCCGCATTCCCATGAGCCGCAGCCCCTTTTTATCTCGATTATATTAAGCTTGGCATTGTCTATGGCTTTTCTTATGGTCGGCCCGACTTCCTTTCCCTTTGCCTTACCTATACCAACGAAGCCGTCCTTGTTTCCCACGGCAGCAACAACGCCGAATCTGGGCCTTCTACCCGAATCGGTCATTCTCTGGACCATTCTAACGTCTATTACCTCATCTTCGAGGTTCGGCAGGAGTATATCCACTATCTCCGGTTCTTTGAGAGGCAATTTCTGTTTGAGCGCTTCGCTCATGGAATTTATCTTGCCTTCCATCACGAGTCTGCCGAGCTTCGTTTTTGGTTCCCAGTCAACCATATTATGCCTCCTCCAGTTTCGCCTTAACGGTATCGAACATGCCTGCGACATTTTCGCCGAGATGCTCTCCTTTTATTCTGCTATCATCGGGCAGCTGATATTCTCCGTGCGGTATCTCTATTCCGGCATCCACAAGTCCGCGAAGAGCTGCGAATGCCCTGCATCCTTTTGAGGGCACATATATTCCCATATCGAACACAGCCTTCTTTATGCCCTTTTTTATTGCCTTCTTTCCGGTGAGATACGCTGTCAGATAAGCAGCGGGCGTGCTGGAAAAGCTGCCTGTCCATCCGTATTTTTTCAGTTCCATTGAGGTCGAATGGGCCAGAATTCTATCCCCATTTTCCTCGAATTGCGCTATCTGGACGGTCACATATCTGGAAGATCTCCTGAACACTGCCCTCGGAAGTCCCGATTTCAGCAATCTCAGCCGGTATCTGTAATCAGTTTTTCCCTCTCTTCTTCTTCTGAACTGTACTCTGTATCTGGGTCCCCCTGCCATATCTATTCCTCCTTCAGATGCCCATCGGCTTTAAGGTGTAGGAGCAGATGAGCCTTGCTTTTGTATATTCCTCCTTTCGCTCTTCTGTAGTATTTTCTGTAGTCATGCCTGTTTATCTTTCCCTCGTCCCTTAGTTCTTTGAGCGTTTCTCTTATGGGTCGTATGGTGTTCATCCATCTCTCTTTCTTGGAAATCTCTGCGTATTTTCTTCCCTTCCTGCTTCCGGGACCCTTCCTTCTTCCTTTCTTTTTCTGGGCGGATATGTGCCTGGCCCTTCCGCGGGAAACGCCTTTCTTCTGCTTTTTCTGGATGAGATTCCTGTCTATAAGTTCCTTTATATCCTCTCTTGTTATGGCATCGGCCACCTCGTCCAGATGCTCTGGATTTATCCACACACGGTTGACTCCGCATTTGAGGATGGATGCCGCAACCCTTCTCTGATAGCTGACGTCCATCTCTATGCCCCCTTGTTCAGCACTCTTATGCCGAGTTTTTCGGCTTTTTCCACTATCATCGTTCTCTTTCTGAAACCGACACCGTGCCCTATTCTGACCGCCTGTGTCTTCGGATCTATTCCTTCGAGCTCGGCGGGAGTGTGCACAAGCACCTCCTGGAATCCCGAAGGGTGCAATCCTCTGGCCTTTTTCGGTCCTCTGTAGCCGATGGAGACCCTTGCCGGCCTGTATCCGAGGTTCTTTCTCATCTTGGAGTGCAAACCCCTGGGCTTTCTCCATGCATCGCCCAGTCTTTTAATCCTGAACCATTCCTGACGGTGAAACTCCGGCCTCTTTTTGTTACCGATAGCTCTGAGTCTCAGTGCTTCCTTCATCTCATCGCTGAGTTCCGGCTTTTGTTTCATCAGACTTTTATCCTGTTTCTTCTTTTTAGCCAAAGCATCACCCCTTCTTAACTATGTATATCCCATCCTGGAATACTCGGGGATCATAACCCTTTATTCTGGTCGCTTTCTCTATGTTGGCTGCCGTCTGTCCAGCCTTCTCTTTGTCTATGCTCATCACTTTCACAATATCTTTATTTATATTAACTTTTACACCATCCAGTATCTTGGCCACTCTGTTCTTTTTCTCGCCAAGAAAGTTCTCTATGACAAATTCATTACCTCTTACGGATATTTTCACCGGAAAGTGGGAATAGACCAGTTTGAGTTCGTATTCAAATCCTTCAGTGACTCCCTTTATCATGTTGGACAGATGGGCCGCCCATGTCCCTACAAGGGCCTTTTCCTTTTTTTTCGGGAGTTCGCAGTAGACAACAGCTTTTTCTCCCTTTACCTCCATCTTCAATCTAGGATGCACGAAAGCTCGGCTGAGTTCTCCTTTAGGCCCTGAGACTATTATATGGTTGCCTCTTCTCTCGACCTTGACCTCGGGAGGTATGGGAATCTCCTTTTTCAACATTCCTGCAACTGCCATGGTATCACCTCAGTACACATAGGCCAGAACCCTGCCTCCTATTCCTATTTCCTTGGCCTTCGTATTCGAGACGACCCCCTTCGTAGTGGTCATTATCAGTATCCCGAAGTTCTTGGCAGGGAGATATCTCCTCTCAAAGCGCTCTATATCGTCTTTTTTCACTGAAAATCTGGGTTTTATGACGCCGCAGTTGTTCAGGTTTCCGTTGAGTTTCACGAGAAATATCCCTGCCTTTCCGTCATTTATGAACTCGAACTCGGCTATGTATCCATATTCCCGCATTATGTTCAGCACCCTTCCTATCAGTTTGGATGCTGGTTTTATGACGCACTCCTTCTTGCCGCTGAGTTCGGCGTTTTTGATTGAAATCAGGGCATCATTCAATGGATCATGTTGCATGTTATCACCTACGAATACTTCTTAAATCCGAGCTGCGGAGCGATCTCTCTGAAGCATTGTCTGCACAGATGCATACCGTACCTTCTCACGATACCTCTCTTCCTTCCGCATCTTTCACATCCGACCTTCCTTCCGAACTTCTTCTTTGGCTCCATCAGCTCACCTCTTCAATCACAACCGCATTGAACTTCTTCTTCGCGAATTCTATTCCCTCTTCCTTCGTTATCCTGTGTCTGTGCGGTATCTTCCTTCTGCCTCTAGCCCTCTTGGAAACCCTAGTCCCGGGCCTTCTGAGTATCACAGATATGTCCATGCCGAAAACACCGATCTCAGGATCGTACTTCACTCCCTCGAAACTGGTGTGGTCTGCTATGCCGAAAGAGAAGTTTCCCTCTTTATCAAAAGAATACTCAGCGATTCTGTACTCCTTGACCCATAGTGCTCTTTTCACGAAATCTATGGCCTTTTCTCCCCTGAGTGTCACTTTGCAGCCTATCGGCATGTGCTTCCTTATGTTGAAATCCCTGTTCGTCATCTTGGCTATCGTTCTCACAGGTTTCTGCCCGGTGAACATCTCAAGTACCCTCTCGGCCTTGACCAGTCTTTCTCCCGCTTCTCCCACTCCGATATTCACCACGACCTTGTGGACCTTTATCTCTCTCATTTTGTTCTCGGTCTCACTCATTTACCTTCACCTCCGGGAGTTTCACTTCCGGCGTATCCGTGCCGACCACGAACACGTAATCCTTTATTGTTCTGAAACCTTCCTCGAAAGTGACGATGTTTGACTGGGTACCCTTTATGACCTCGTATTTCTTTATCACTCCGAGAGAGCCGCCGTGCTTTCCGCCGGTTATTATGGCCTTGCTACCTTCTTTCAAAGGCAGGTGTCTCAGAATCTTCTGCTCGGGCAATGAGATCTTTAGAACATCCCCCGTTTTGTATGTGTCCTTATCGACCAGGATGTTCCTTCCGTCGTGCATATTCAGCTGCAGCTTTCCCCCCCTAACATAGGTCTTATCGTTTATTCTGACGAGTTTCCATTTAGCCCTTTCCTCATCTATTTTCGTGAGAGTGAGTCTTCCTTTGATATCGAAGAGCATCCTATAATGTTCCCCCACCTCCGGGATGGATACCACGTCCATCATGCCTATCGGTGCCTTGTAATCCATCACTACTTTTCCATCAACAATTACTTTCCTTCCACCGATTATCCTTCTGGCCTCTCTCATGGTATCCGCATATCTGAGCATGTCTCTCACCACGATGCCGAGAGGCACTGATGATTCCAAAGGATGTTTTCCCGGCGAGGGTTTGACCGCCCATTTCACCTCTTTCTTCGGTATTTTCCAGGATTTAGGTATTGTTAGTCTTTTCATGTGCCTGCTCATTCAGACGCCTCCTTAACCTTCTTTGCCAGTTCGTCCAGCTTCTTTTTCCTCAGCGGGTCCGACGTATCTAGCTTTGTAAGTATTACATTGGAAGGGTGTATCGGCTTTGCTACCTGTTTCTCGTCCGATTTCGCTATTGTGACTCCCTCTATGTGCAGGAGGCCTCTTTTTCTGTCCACCGACGCGACCTTGTTTATATGTCCTTTGAAACTGCCTCTGACCACCTCGACGGTATCTCCCTTTCTTACAGTAAGAGAGCGGACTCCGTACATCTTTCTGAGTTCCTCGGTCAGATGGGCGGAGATGAGCCTCCCTCTGCGATGAAGGGGCATATTTCTGAGGATTTTTCTCTGTTTTCTCGGGCTTTTGCTTACCATGCCAATACACCTCATACAATTATGGATGCCGTCGCGGCTATTCTCGGCCATCTCTCGGCCGCTTCTCTAGCAACAGGGCCCTTTATCTCGGAGCCCTTGGTCTCACCCTTGGGGGTGGTTATGACGGCAGCGTTATCTTCGAACTGTACCATCGTACCGTCCGGCCTCCTGAAAGGTCTTTTCTGCCTGACTATGACAGCGTTCACTATCTGTCTTCTCATCTCCGGAGTTCCTTTTTTGACGGATACCACCAGAAGGTCCCCAACTCCTGCGCTCGGCATTCTGGTTTTAACTCCGTGGTAGTTTATAACGGAAACTATCTGTACCACTTTGGCACCGGTGTTGTCTACACAATCCAGTCTGGCTCCAGTTGGGAGCCCTCTTGTCTGTTTTCCGGCCAGACCCTTCATTCTTCTACCCCCTTTACTATATCTTCCTTTATAAAGGAGGCATCAAATGAACTGTCGTTCATTCTTTCACCTCCACCACCACGAAGGACACTGTTTTGCTCAGAGGCCTGCACTCCATTATCTTTACCTCATCCCCCACATTCAGATCCATGCAAGGAGGAACGTGTGCGGAGAACTTCTTGTATCTTCTCTCGTATCTCTCGAACTTCTTAACGTAATGGAGTCTTTCGACCTCTATGACCGCCGTACCTTCCATTCTGTTGCGCTCCACTTTTCCTTCGAATATCTGCCCTCTCACGGGAAGTGTTCCGTGAAACGGACAGTTCGGATCGTTGCATGTTTTCTTTGGCGGAGAGACATCTATCCCTATGTCCCTGTATTCTGGCTTTTTCTTCTGTTTTTTGACCGTCTTTTTCACAGGCTTTTTCCCTGCGCTCTTTTTTCTTTGTGCTGCCGGATTGGAGAGTTTCGCCTCTCCTCCTGTGCTTTTTTCCTCTTTTGTCATGACCTCACCTTCTTAATCCTGTCTTCGGGCCTGTATGCTATCCTCGCTCCGTCGATTATAACATCGTAATCGTCAAATCTAAGTTTGATGGCCTTTTTCGGGATGCTCTTTTCGCTCCCATTAACATCGAGCCTTATCATGTTCTTGGTTTCGTCCACTATCCTTCCGCTCAATCCCACGAGCGAAGGATCGCTGGATTCCACTATCCTCGTCCTTAGACCTATAAGCTCGTGCCTTCCCAGGTTCCTCCCATCCCTCACAGCACCACCTCCACAGTAAATCCCATGTCGGTGAGTATCTCCTTCACCTTCTTCGCATGGTCTCCCTGCAGTTCTATCCTTTTGTCCTTCACGGTTCCGCCTGCCGCACACTTTGTCTTCAGTGTCTTTGCTATGTCGTTCAGGTCTATATCCCCGCTGTCTATTCCTTCCACAATGGTGACGGTCTTCCCATATCTCCTCTTGTCCAGATAGACTTTCACTGATTGCTGCTCCTTGGCTATATCCTCGCAGATACACAGTTCTTCCGGGAGACCACACCTTGGACATATTCCACCCATCCTTACCTTTCCTCCTTCATTTCTTCTTTAATTATCGTCAAAATCCTGGCTATATCCGCTCTCAGAGACCGTATCTTGCCCGGATTGGCAGGGGCGCCGCCCATTGCGGCCACCCCTCTCTCATGCATCAGTTCGTTTCTCAATTCCTTGAGTTTGTTCAGCTTCTGTTCGTGCGTCATCTTCCTTATTTCTCTGGGTTTAATTGCCATCAGAAACCTCCTTTTTATCTGCGTTATCCCCCTTCTTCTCAATATCGGCCTTCTCCTCCGGATTTGTCTCCTTATTTTCCTGGGTTTGGGACTGCCTTCGAGGTTCCTCCGCTTTCTTCTCCTCTGCCTTGCCCTCGTCTTTCTTCCCCTCTTCTTTCACATCTCTTTCAGGCAGCTTTTTCTGCTGTTCCCTGCCCCTTCTTCTCTGTCTGTCCCCTCTTCTGCCACGCTCTCTTCTGTCCCTTCTCTCGTCCTTCTTTGTTTCCGCGGTAGGAGCCGCCTTTTCGCCATCTTTCTTCTCCTTTTCCGTTTCCGGGGAGGGTATTCTTATCTCAATCTCATCAGGAAGTTTGGCATTCGGGTCCATTATCTGGACAGTTACGCCTATGACCCCGGCCTTAAGTTTCGCAACCGCAAAGCCCTCGCGCATCCATTGAATCCTCGGTTCTCCGCAGAACTTTATGTGTCCTTCTTTGTATTTCTCAGTCCTGTGCCTCTCTCCAGTGAGCTTTCCTGACATTATAACCTGACATCCCTTGGCGCCAGCCTCCATTATCCTTCTGACAGTGGAATGCCCCGCTCTTCTGAAATGCCAGCCTCTCTCCAGAGACGAGGCCAGCTTTTCGGCCATTATCTGAGCGTTGAGCGCCGCATTCTCCACCTCCTGTACCTCTATCTGAGGATTGTCGAACTTGAAATTGTATTTCACGGCTTCTGTAAGGTCCTTTATGGCGCCGCCCTTTCTTCCTATTACGAATCCCGGGCGCTCCGTGATGAGCGTTATCCTCGTGCCCATCGGGGTTCTCTGGATGTCCACGCCGCCGAATCCTGCTCTCTTGGTCTTATCCATCATATATTCCTTCAGAAGGACCCTGCGAATGTTTTCCTGCACAAACTTCCTTTCATTTGCCAAATTCAGACCTCCGGACTCTCGAGTATTACCTCAATATTTGTCGTTTTCTTGTCCCACGGTGTGGAACGGCCGTGAGCTCTCGGCATGAATCCCCTGTATACTCTCCCGGGGTGTGCCGCTATGCTCTTTATCACGAGTTCGTCCACATCCAGACCGATGTAATCCGCATTCGCTTCCGCGGATTCTATAATCTCCAGTATGTACTTTGCGGCCTTGACCGGATATTTTCCCGGTCCTATGCCTCTTTTGTGCCCAGCACCGGATGTGTATCTCCTGAATGGGACCGGTCTTTTCATCTCCATGACCTCTTCAAGGTAGTCCTTGGCATCCTGAAGTTTCATGCCTCTTAGTTTTCTGCACAGTTCCATGGACTTCTTTCTGGATATCGGAAGGTCTCTGCCCAGGGCTCTCGCGGTCTTTTCGGGGTCAAAGGCCATGGAATATCCCTTCATGTGTATGGGGCCTTTGCTCTCCTTTTTCTCGGTTTTTTCCTTTTCCTTCTTATCCTTTTTCTCAGCCATTTGACCACCTTACTTAAGAGGCATGTATTTGGAAGATCTTGTCGCACCGACTCCGGGTCCAGAATGTTTTACAGCCTTTCTCGTGGGGGCGAACTCCCCGAGGTAATGTCCTATCATCTCGGGCATTACCGTGAATTCCTTGAACTCCTTTCCGTTGTATACTGCTATTTTCTTCCCGACGAAGCTCGGGAGTATTATCATTTCCCTTCTGTGGGTTTTCACCGCCTTGCTTCCATCGCTCTTAGCCATCTTATCCAGGAATGCCTGTTCTTCCTGGTTGAATCCCTTTATTATACTTCTTCTGACCCTCGAGGGGAATAACGGGAGCAGCTGTTCCGTAGACATTTTCTGAAGCTGTTCGAGGGTGTATCCCCGGTATGTGAACTCCTTCTTTCTCCTTTCCTGTATCCTGCTCTTCCTCTTCCTTACCTTCCTTCTTGCAGCCTTTGCGCTCCCTACTATCTTTGACTTTGCCATCTTAACGCCTCCTCCTCTTCTTAGGTGATAATCGTCCTACCTTCTTTCCCGGTGGCAGTCCTCTGGCCACGGTGTTCGGTCCGCCGACGTGCCTGTGCGAGCCTCCGCCGTGCGGGTGGTCCACCGGGTTCATGTTGACTCCGCTGACTGCATACGGCTTCTTCGCCCTGCTCTTGTAGGTGTGTATCTTCTTTCCTGCCTTTGCAAAGGGGCTTTCGTCCCTTCCGCCACCTGCGATTATGCCGACGGTTGCCCTGCATTTGTTATCAAGAGCCTTGAATTCCTTTGACGGCAGCTGAATCATGGTCTTCTCGCCGTGGCTCACTATAAGGGCCGACGTTCCGGGGGTTCTGACCAGTTTTCCGCCGTCTCCGGGTCTTATTTCAACATTGTAAACGGAGGTACCTTCGGGAATCTCTCCCACGGGCATTATGTTTCCTAGGGATAGGGGTATCATGGAACCTATCTCCACCTCCTGTCCCACATACATTCCGTAAGGTGCCAGCATGTTCACCTTCTTGCCACCGAAATCCACAACGGCCACGGGTGCATAATGGCCCGGGTCATGTATTATGTCCACAACCTTTCCCTTACCCTCTTTAATTGGAGGATATCTGATTTCGCCTTTGTGTCTGTGGCTCGGTGAGCGGTATGTGGGGCTTCCGTGTCCCCTGCTCTGAACAATAATCCTTTTTCCCATCAGATCACCTCAGAAGACTCCTATCCTCATGCCAATCTCCTCCGCAGAATACTCCGGAGAGAGCTTGACTATGGCCTTCTTTCCGTTCTTCGTTATCATGGTATTCACCGATTGCACCTTCACCTGAAATATCTTCTCTATGGAGTACTTTATCTCCTCTTTGGTGGCATCCCTTTTCACTATGAACATGAGCTTGTTCTCCCTGTCCATGAGGCTGAGGGCCCTTTCCGTAACATACGGGTGGAGTATTACCTCGAACGGATCTCTCATGCGCTCCACCTCCCTATCTCTTCAAGTGCCTTCTGGCTCATCATGACCAACCTACCTGGGTCTCCTCCGGGTGCGAGCATCTCGACATTTAGCTCGGACGGAACCGCGATGTCGACTCCTTCCAGATTTCTGAAGGCCTTCAGGGCGTTCTTTCTGTCCGAAACCACGACGAGTACGCTCTTCGCTCTCTTGTATCTCCTTCCGCGCATCTTTCCCCTGCCTGCCCTTATGTGCTTCTTCTCCTTCGCTCTCTGGATATCTTCGTAAAGACCGAGCTTTTCGAGGACCTCTATCGCCTCCTTCGTGGTCTCGATATC
>JAJRTH010000016.1 GCA_024278375.1 archaeon
CGTTCTTTTTCCTGCTTCTCACGAAAAGTTTTTCATTCCTTAACCATTCCACCGATTGCTCTCTAATAGTGTACCCATCCTGGCGCTCTTCGCCATCTCCGGGACGGATTTTAATCCTATAAATGTTATGTTGGCAGTCTCTATGAGACCCATCGAAAGAGTTATCTGTTCAATGCCGTACGTTTTGAGAGAGGCAGATGTGATATGACCGAAATTCATCCGATAGCTCTCGGAACTGTCAGGGTTTTTCTCCTGAAAGGAGAAAGGAACATTCTCGTGGACACCGGAAATCCCGGCGATGATGGAAGGATAGTGAGAAAACTGAGCGCTCTAGGTTTTAGACCTGAAGATATCTCTCTCATAATAATCACCCACGGTCATCAGGACCACTTCGGGAGTGCGGACAGGATGAGGGAGATTACCGGAGCTCCTGTTATGATACACGCGAACGACGCTTTTTCAATAGCCGAGGGAAAAAATCAGTCCGCAGCGCCACGCACACTTGCTGCGAAGATATATATGCACCTTATAAAGGGCAGATTATCGAAATTCGCTCCGTTTGAGCCGGACATCGTCATAGATAAGGAGACATCTCTGCATGAATACGGGGTTGAAGGAAAAATACTTCATACACCCGGACATACCTCCGGCTCGACTTCCATTCACCTGGATGATGGAGCATGCATCGTCGGGGACATGTTCATGGGAAGAAGGAGACCTGGATATCCGATGTTCGCATCCGATCTTGGAGCACTCCGAAACAGCATAAGGAGAATTCTTTCACTGAATCCCAGATTGATATATGCCAGCCATGGAGGACCATATATGCCAGCCGATGTGGAAAAACTGCTTTTGAAGTGAAAATGGCGGGTGAACAAAGGGCCTGATGCGGATAAGGCGTATAAAGCAATCCCTTTAAGTTAAAATACTCCCATCGATTGAACGGCGGAATGAGCACCATAGAAGAGCGCATAAAGGAACTCGAAGAGGAGATATCGAAGACCGAATACAACAAGGCGACCCAGCATCACATAGGCAGGTTAAAGGCAAGAATAGCCTTCCTGAAAGAGCAGCTCGAGAAAAGGAGGAGCGCAAAAGGCGGCGGTAAGGGTTATGCTGTAAAGAAGTCCGGCAATGCCACCGTTGGTCTCGTCGGATTTCCAAGCGTGGGAAAGAGTACGATTCTGAACAAAATCACCGACGCCTAGAGCGAAGTTGGTGCCTATCACTTCACCACGTTGGACATAGTTCCGGGCGTAATGGAATACAGAAGCGCGAAGATTCAGATACTCGATATGCCAGGGATAATAAGAGGGGCCTCGAGGGGCAAAGGCAGGGGAAAGGAGGTCATCTCGGTTGCCAGAAGCGTTGACCTGATACTCCTTATTCTGGACGTCTTCGAAACCAATCTGGATGTCCTCACGGAGGAGCTGGAGAGCGCCGGCATAAGGCTGAACAAAAGGCCTGCGGATATAACACTCACAAAGACAGACAGGGGCGGAATAACAGTGAACACAACTGTGGAGCTGAGGAAGATGGATGTCGGTCTGGCGGAGGACATTCTGAAAGAGTATGGCATCGTCAATGGTACGCTGGTCATAAGAGATGACATAACGGAGGATGATCTGATAGACTTTCTGGCAGGAAACAGAGTCTATACGAAGGCCATAGCCGTGCTGAACAAGATAGACCTCGTAACTCCGGAATATGTGGAAAAACTCAGGAACAGGTTCAGAGGATGGAAAATAATACCAGTATCGGCCGAGAAAGGTACCGGCATGGAAGAACTCAAGGAAGCCATATATCAGAACCTCGAGCTGATAAACATATATCTAAAGCCCCAGGGAGGTAAAGCAGATCTGGATGAGCCTCTGGTCGTGAAAAAGGGCTCAACCGTTGAGATGGTCTGTAATTCCCTGCATAGGGATTTCGTGGAGAAGTTCAGATATGCCAGAGTTTGGGGGAAAAGCGCCAAGTTCGAAGGACAACAGGTGGGATTGAACCATGTTCTCGAGGACGGGGACATACTGAACATTGTATTAAGGCACTGATCGCTCCCTTTCTATCTCAATCTCCACCTCTATCGCTCTGTATGAAAGAGCCACGTCCATTATTGCGAAAAGTATCCCGGCAAACATGGAAAGGAGCGCCAGAGAGAAAGATACTGTTGCGAGAAATTCGAGTGAACTTGAGGATATCGCCTCCAGAAGTATGAAGACCGAACTGAGAGATGCCAGAAGAACCGTTACGAAGAGTAACAGAAGGGCATTTCTGAGATATATTCCTCTTTTGGTAAGAAGCTCTGTCTGGAGATCTATGCTCTTCTTTCTTTTTTCGGCATCATTTTCACAGTCTCTGCAGAACGTCCTCATCTCGGTATTGAATTCCCGAATTCTGTCTATGACCCTCCCGTATCTGTTCTGTATCGAAAGTGCGAGCAAGCCCGCACCCGAGATGAGCAGTATCGGCGCAAGTGCCGCTGAGATTATCTCGGTAGAGACTATGTCCACATTGAACCCCCTTTATTGGGATGGATGGGCAGGCGAAGAGCCTGACGCACAGCCGCCCAAGGCCATTTTTTGGGGGCACGCCTTTTTCGTGCCAAACGGGACGGACTTACGTGCTACCCATCCTTTTTCAGAAGTAATCGGGGTGTATTTGTAGTTTGCCCCCGATACAAGATTTTGTAGAGTAGGGAAATTATTTCTCCCTCTTTACAGAAAGCAAACTCGCAACTATTGCTGCTCGTTTCGCCAAAACTTAAAGGGAGCGCAGGCTCTCCCAGATATGACAAAGTTCGATCAGAAAAAGATACGCTGGATAATACGATATTGTGCTGAATGAAGAACTCAACCGCAGAAAGCTGGATGTATAGGAATTAAATCAAATGAAGCTCCCAACCGCAGCTTGCTGCGGTTGGGTTCTTCATTTATCCATGGAGCCCATCCATTGAAAAAGCCGTCCCAACCAAGACCGCCGCTTGAAACGTACATTTTTCCTCCACCTGTTAAATAATTTTCTATTACTGTTCTTTCTTGAGGGGACAGAGTATCTCCTGGTGTGCCTGGACCACCGGCTCCTCCGCTGTTGTCTCCAGTGAACCAAATGGTAACATTGTGTACTTGCAGAGCATTCAGGTCGGGACTTCCCCAGTTCTGCACATCCCAGTAGTTATAGGAATAGTTATTAGCATTTAGTGCACTGAAGTACCAGTTCTCTGTGTCAAGCCCAGAATCATCGTCCACAACGAGAATCGGAGCAAGAACCTGAGTCACAAGGGTTGAAGTATCACTAACATTCGTATCGTTCTGCGATGTGGCGGTTATGTTCGCTATATCATAATCACCGGGATTCGCTGTGGGTGAGATATCAACTTTCACTGTTATATTTGCAGATTGGTTTGCATTTATGCTTATCTGGCTTATCGGGGTTGTTCCGGTTGCATCGTATATCGTTGTTGGCCATGTATTGTTTGCAACAGTGAGGTTGTAGGCATCATCTTTCCATCCTGTGTTGTTTATGACCAAGTTGTACCATACAGAGGTAGTTGGGTCGCCAAAGGAAGACTGAGTCTCTGGCGAAGTTTTAACTCTGTATGAGGGATCTCCCACAAATATATTATCAAGCTGGAATTGTGCAGGACCTGCAAAATTCTCTGGAACAAACCATGTAAAATTCAGTCTCACGGTTGTTCCTGCGAAAGCACTTATATTTAGTAATCCAGACAGATTTCCAGTATCATATACTGTAGTGTTTGCAGGTGCGGTTAGTATGAGATTTGTTTGTAATGGAGTTCCGCCACCGGCGGGCTCAATATTTGCCCAGAATGTTCTGTTTACAGTCGCTCCATAGGTCAAGTCCCACGATGCTCGGTAATCAAACTCCCAAATCACGGTTCCTGTTGGGAGAGTCACATCCTGAGATAGTGAGATATTTCCAGGTCCATTGCCATCCCAGCCAGTATACGCAACCCAGTTCCCATCTGTAGGTTCTGTCGAGAAAAATCCGAATCCTGCAGAATAGCCTGCTCCTTCAACTCGCAGAGGCTCGAAAGGTGAACTAAGGTCTTGTGTTATCCATCCAGTGAAATCACCTGTTTCAAAACTGGGATTAGTAACTGCATTTGTCGATGATATTGTCGGCCTAGCTCCCACACTCCGAACTCCATTTCCGCTTCCTGTCTCTGTGCCTGTGGTACTTAGAGATTGAGCTTTCGAGTCAACTGTGTTTGCTCCGTACTCCTGCAGGGCATTCTTTTCTGTAAATGGGTTATCCCTGAGATTGGAATACGATTCTTCAAGCAGTGAAGCTTTTTCTGGCTCTCTCTTCAAGCTCATTTTCTTCCATTTGGCCATCTCAGTATTCGGAGCATTAAGTTCGTTCTGTTGCTGGCTTTTTGGGATATCGAACGAATTATCTCCCGTTGTATCTTCTTTCTGAACGTTCTTTATCACACCTGATTCTGTACATTTTTCACCTGAAATTATTTCGCTGCTTATGTCCTTCTCGTTCTGCCCGTTATCGGCCATGCTCCCCGTAACCACAAGGCTCATTCCGGATATCAGAAGTACAGCTACCACTAATACAGAGGCGAAAATCTCGCCCATATTCCCTTTTTTTGGTCTCCTTCACCTTAATTCCTCCTGAGATAGTTGCGAAAGGAAGTGATACTTTCTATATATATGTTTCGCACAATTTCTTTCCGTTTTTCAGACACCTAAAAAAATATCATGAACATACACAGATAAAAGTGCTGATTCTCAATCAAAGCCAAAGCCTTTTTATCCTCCTGTTCTTCCTTTCCCCGTCCTTGCTCGAGTGGGGTAGCTTGGATATCCTGGGGGCCTGCGGAGCCCCAGACCCGGGTTCGAATCCCGGCTCGAGCGTTCTCCAACCGATTCATCCCTCGAGCCTTATGTCCTCCTGTCGTCGAACATCCCGGCTCGAGCGTTCACTCTTCCTTTTTTAATCGAGAGGACTATCATTATATACATCAAAGTGATTGGATTGCCGAATATGGCGGAAATAAAAGGCAGAAATAGAGAGATTGAAAAGCTCAGACGCGGCCTTGAAGATGCCGGGGAGGGCGGAAGAGATAGGGGACAGAGAGGGTATCGCGGAGTCGCTTAATGGTATCGGGCGCGGCTACCTTATGAAAGGAGATTTCGAAAGCGCTCTCCAGTATCTAGAAAAAAGCAGGAAAATAAGCGAGGAGACCGGCAACAGAAGAATGATTGCCTATAACCTCTGTTCTCTGGCGGAACTTTATCTGGAGCACGGAGATGTGGGGGCTGTTGAAGCCATTTGCTCCGAGATAGGAAAAACGGTCCCCGAGATAGGTAGCGAGGAAATGGAGGCGTGGAGTCTGCGTATAAAGGGCATTCTCCACTACAAAAAGGGAGAAAAAGGAAAATCGAAGGAAAATCTTAGTGAAAGTATCTATAAATACGAGAACATGGGCAGAACCGGAGATATGGCCAAAGGCATTTACTGGCTGGCCCCCGTTAAGGGGGGAGAAGAGGGAAGAAAACTCATGGAGCGGTCGCTTGAAATATTCAGGAAGAACGGCATGAAAATATGGGAAAAGAGAGTAAAGGATTTTATGGGTGGAACAGGGTCATAGCTATTATGAGCTGCCCGAAGACCAGAGATACCATTGACATCAGCTTAAGCAGTATATTTAGGCTGGGTCCGGATGTATCTTTGAATGGGTCTCCGACAGTATCACCTGTTACCGCCGCTTTATGGGCGTCACTACCCTTTCCGCCGTAGTTGCCCTTTTCGATGTATTTCTTGGCATTGTCCCATGCGGCACCCGAATTCGCCATGAATACCGCCAGAACGAAGCCCGCCCCTAGTGAGCCGACAAGAAGGCCGAGGAGCGCTGCAAGGCCCATTATGTATCCGACAGTGAGCGGTGCGGCTATGGCGATGAGCGCTGGTACGACCATTTCCTTGAGTGCTGCTCTGGTGCTTATGTCGACGACCCTCTCATAGTGTGGTTTGACCCCCTTCCTTCCTTCAAGCAGACCGGGTATCTCCCTGAACTGTCTTCTGACCTCTTCCACTATTTTCTGAGCGGCCCTTCCGACCGCACCCATCGTCAGAGCGCAGAATACAAATGGTATCATCGCACCTATGAAGACGCCGGCAATAAGAAGAGGGTTCAGTAGGTGTATGTCATAGGTGGTTATCACATCGGTATATGTGGCTGTACTTCCGTCAGGCATCCCGAACCTTCTTATCTCATCCAGAAAACCGGATATTAGGGCAAGAGCGGTGAGTGCTGCGCTCCCTATGGCAAATCCCTTGCCGGTGGCGGCAGTTGTATTTCCGAGTGCATCCAGAGCATCCGTTCTCTCTCTGACATACTCCGGCTGATGTGTCATCTCGGCAAGTCCGCCTGCGTTGTCTGCAACCGGGCCGTAAGCATCAGTTGCCAGAGTTATCCCGAGGGTCGAAAGCATACCTACTGCGGACAACCCTATACCATAGAGCCCCATCTGTGGTGTATCCAGACTGCCACCCGCCAGAAAGAAACTGGCGAGAGCGCCACCTGCGACACTGAGTACAGGTATCACAGTGCTCATCATTCCAACCGAAAGTCCTCTTATCATCACCGTAGCATGACCGGTAAGAGCGGCCTCGGAAATGGTTCTGGTGGGTTTGTAATTGTCACTTGTGAAGTATTCGGTTGTATATCCTATGACCACGCCCACAACTGTTCCTGTCAGGATTGCGCCCCACATACCTATGTAATTGTCACCAAGTACCCACACGACAGCCAGATAATTCAGAGCTATGGCAAGGATGGCGGCACCGTAAACACCCTTTCTGAGAGACCAGAGAAGTTCTTTCTGTTCGGCCTTTTCTTTTGTCCTCACGAAGAAGGTGCTGACCATGCTCGCCAAAATCCCCATGGCTGCCACAACCATAGGTAGAGCGAGGAATGAGGTAACGGTAGATTCCGTATATCCGGAAATTGTCATGGCTGCTGCTGCACCCAGACCAACCGTTGCCACAAGGCTTCCCATATAGCTTTCGTATAGGTCGGCGCCCATTCCGGCCACATCGCCCACATTATCACCCACATTGTCTGCAATAACCGCCGGATTTCTGGGGTCGTCCTCTGGTATGCCAGCCTCGACCTTACCGACAAGGTCCGCTCCTACATCAGCTCCCTTGGTGTATATTCCTCCGCCCACTCTTGCGAACAGAGCCATACTGGAGGCGCCTATACCGAAGAGAAGCATGGTTTCTCCGATTTCCTGCGGGGTCTGGCCGAGGTATCTGAGCGTGTAATACCACACACTGACATCGAAGAGAGCGAGGCCGACAACGGTTAGTCCCATAACCGAACCGCTTGCAAAGGCCACTCGGAGTCCTCTGTTCAGGCTCTCCTTCGCTGCTATTGTGGTTCTGGCACTTGCTCTTGTAGCAATCCACATACCGATATAGCCGGCCATTGCGGAGAAAAATCCTCCTCTTAGGAAAGCTATGGGAACATATGGGGAAAGATAACCTGCAAAAGACATGATGGTGAGGACCGCAGCCATGACCGCGAAGAAAACCGCTACCCAGCTGTACTCTCTTTTCAAATAGGTGGCGGCAGCCCTTCTTATGGCATTGGAAATCTCCTGCATGTCAGCAGGCCCCTCATCCTCTTTCAGCACCTTCCATGCCAGAAAAGTGGCAAACAGAAGGGCAAGTATCGAGGCAATCGGTGCAAGTATTATGAGATCCATGATATCACCTGATTGCCACAACCAGGAAGTCAGTATAAAACTTTTGCCGAAGTTCGGGTTTAGACTGCCAAGTTAAGAAATCCAGAAATTGTAGAACAGCATGAATGATTTCAGCCATGATTCCACCGTCCTTATTCTGGCATTTTCAGGGAATCTGTTCCGGAATCTTTTGGTTCCGGATTTCAATACGCTGAACCATCCC
>JAJRTH010000017.1 GCA_024278375.1 archaeon
CACATCGTCAACCGTCATTATGAAATCCCTTATGTTGTAGATGTTCTCCTTCTCTATGCTTCCTCCCGAGCTCGAATCCACATTTATCGACAGCTGGTTGTTGTAGCTCGTGACATTCCCTCTGACCCTTATGACATCCCCTTTGTCGAAGGAGTTGTATATGGCATCCACATCTTCTCCCGGCCTTCCCCAGTACTTCACGGTCATCTCGCCGGTGGAGTCTGAAACCCTGACCTCGAACCATTTCCCGGCCTTGTTCTTGTACGCGTTCGGCGGCTTCTTGAATTTGACAGAGTACTGCTCGTTCACCATGTCTCCTTCTTTCAGGTCCTTTATGTTCTTCCTTGCCATGGGAGGCAATGGGATTTGAAATAAAAAGATATCGTGTAAAGCGCAAATTTCCGCAAAAGGTTCATATACCAAAATAGCAAAATATTCTATGCAGTGGAGTACGTGCCATCTTCCTCATCCTCTACCCACTGCATCCTTTTTTATTTTCCATATCGCATCGGCTATTTCCCCTATTTCCTCGGGTGTCAGGTCTTCGACCCTCATCGAACCGTATTCTGTCTCCACTATACCGTATTTGGGTTTGAGAGCGCTCCTTACCGTCTTTCTCCTTGCGCTGAAAAGAGTTCTCACCACATCCTCGAAGAGTCTTTCATCTTTGACATGGAACGGGGGCTCCTTTCTCGGGACTATTCTGACCATCGCTGAATTCACCCTCGGCTGCGGCTTGAAGGCGTTTCTCGGTATTTTTTCAAGTATCTCCATCTCGGCTCTATAGTATGCCATGACGCTCAGCCTCGAATACGCCATCTCCCCGGCATAGGCAACAAGCCTTTCCGCGAACTCTTCCTGGTATGTGAGAATTGCAAGCTCGAAATCGTGTTCGAGAAGTCTGAATGTGAGGGGAGAGGATATCTTGTAAGGTATGTTGGAGACCATCTTGTCGAATTTCGGCCATTCGACTTCGAGAGCATCTCCTTCTATCACCTCGACCTCGGGATACAGGTCCTCGATTATCCGCGCGAGAGCCCCGTCCTTTTCTATGGCATAGACCTTCTTCGCCTTCTCAACCAGGTGTTTCGTGAGGTTCCCGGTGCCGGGACCTATCTCCAGAACCGTATCGCTCTTCCCGAGCTCCGCGTATTCGACCTCTCTCTGAAGTATGCGCTCGTCTATCATGAAGTGCTGTCCGAGTCTCCTTCTCCTCTGCATGTTATCTCCTGAAGCCGTGCTTCCCTAACATGGGAACGAATACGCAGTATCCGTGAAAGCTCTTTTCCACTTTTTCGCCCTTTTTTTCAACGAGAATAAGCCTCTGCGTCATCTTTCCCACGGGAATGACCATCTTTCCCCCGTCTTTCAGCTGCTCGATAAGTGGCTCCGGTATATGGGGTGCCGCGCAGGCCACGAGAATTCTGTCGAAGGGCCCCTTTTCCGGCATTCCTGCGGACCCATCACCGACATATATATGGATGTTTTTATAACCTAGCTTCTTCAGCGTTTCCGCGGCTCTTTCCGCAAGGTCCCTTACCCTCTCGATGCCGTATATCTCTCCCTCAGGTCCGACCACCTCGGCCATTACGGCCGCGTGGTATCCGGTGCCGGTTCCGATATCCAGGACCTTCTGCCCTCTTTTCAGATCGAGGAGTTCCGTCATCATCACCACCATGTGAGGCGCAGATATGGTCTGTCCGCCTTCCACAGGCAGCGGATAGTCTCCGTAGGCTTCCTTTCTGTAGAATGGGAGCACGAACTCCTCCCTGGGGACCCTCATCATTGCCTTTATTACCTCTGGTTTCCTAAGTATCCCCTCTCTTTTCAGGCTCTCTATGAGTCTCAGTTTCCTTTCTTCCAGGTTCATTCCCCACCCCCCCGATAATCCAGAGGAATCCTTTCCACCTCAAGCCTATCGTATGTGGGGTACTCCTCCACGATATACGAATCGCACGGCAGTTCGCCGTGTATCTCCTCTATCACCCAGGGGGCAATCTCTATTCTGGAGTGCTCCGCATCCATGTGTACGAGCTCGTCCGGAACCTCGAAATCTTCCTTCAGCCTCCTGAGCACCTCTTCCGGATCATCGCAGTAAATTATCCCCTTCAGAAGCGTCCCGTCGTCGGTGATGAACTCATAGGGTTTCGCAATGTTCTCAGCCCTGTTTCTGAGCCGATTTCTCATCTGAACGCCGTTCTTGAAGCCTACGGAACAGTAGTGCACGGTCATTCCGACCTCTGTTCCCCTCACGATCTCCCTAGCGACCTTCTCGCTCCCGGCCACAGCGCTCTCTATATCCGATTTCATCCTGTACCCTCTTTCGAGGAGCGCCCTGTAGTTGGTCTCCGAGAACTCGAGCTCATTGAGATTTATGAATTTCACACCCATGGAATCAAGGTGTTCTATGAGCGCCCTGATATCCTCCTTCATGTCGGGGAACACGGGTATCTCGAAACCGATATCCATGGGCAGTTCGAGTATTTCTTTCAGCCCCTCATTAAAAGTGGTCTTTCCGAAGTTCCCCCATGTTCCGGGCGGCGGATGGAAACGAATCTCATCCAGCCCCGCATCTGCTAGCATTCTCACCTTTTCAGGGTCAAAGCTTGCGGTATAGAGATGTATGTGGTGCTCATTTCCGAAACGCTCTTTCAGGAGTCTTATGTAATGCACGGTTCTCTCGAGGACCTTTAACGGATCTCCGCCGGTTATTCCCGTGCCCATGGCGCCTATCAGTCTCGCCTCTTCAAGAATATCCTCGTCGGAGTTGGCAGGCATCTCATCCGCATAGATAACATCAAGATTCTTCTTATGTTCCGATAGAGGACAGTAAAAACAGTCGGCATCGCACAGGCCGGTGACAAAGAGGACCATCTTTCTCCCTGGTCCGCAGAGTCTGCATCCTTTCGGAAGATCTCCGTTTACAAAGGACACGTTGTCCAGATTCTCCGGCATCATGCTCACTTTCTCCACTGGGCTTCGAGTCTCGCTTTTTTACCGAGCGTTCTGTTTACCCATGCCGCCATCAGCAGGAGCATACCGGCCACGGACAGGGATAGGTATATGAAGAAAAGGCTGTTTTCCATCTGCGCATAGCCGAGAACAACCTTTACCGAATCCAGTATGGCCCACAGGATCATCGCCATACCCATCATTGACAGGGTTATTATCCAGAAACTCTTCGGTACCTTTCCTTTCAGAAAATAAGCGTCCGCCACATTGCCGGTCTCGTGTATCAGTATGCCGAATATCCACCACCACATACCTGCTGCGGTAAAGAAGAGCATATGTTTCGTCATGTCTCCTTCCACGGAATTCCACGCATCCCAGGCCCTTGCCATACCGAAGAGTATGAGCACTATGGAAACTACGGTGAAATAAGGAGAGGTGCTCCCTTCTCTGACCTTCCTGTTGAAGTTCTTTATCACCCTCTCTATTTTTTCGTCCAGAGCATAGGCCCAGGTTATGAGATAGACGCCGATTATCGTAAGAAGAAGGCCGCCTCCGAACTGAGAGAGGAGATTAGTCTCCCTGAGCACGTTTTCCGCACCGGAGATTATGAATGATACTAGGAACGGCACCATGCCCACCAGTATACCGTAGAGCACCATCGCTAGGGCTATCGGTATGGTTATCTTCTTCCTCATCTTCTCGTCTTTGAGTGCCTTTATTATGAAGTAATAGGAACTCTCTATGCTCCGGTCCTGCCGGACATAAACCCTCTTTATGTGATCCACCTTGATTCTTGAGGTTATTATTGGAAGTATGTAGTCATCTTCGGAGCCGTCCGAGATGAAATACACGGAATCCGGCCTCACTCTTCTGAGAACATAGTTCAGCTCCTCCGCAATCTTCTCATCCGACTTTCTGCCGACCTCGGGATCGCCGCAGATCGTGGCGATTTCCACACTTTTCCCCTCTTTTTTGAGCTTATCGTAGAGAGAGATGGCATAGAATAGTGCATTGGTATCGCTGTCCTCGGCATCCTTCAAGGCCAGTTTCGTGGCCGCCTGAAGATTGGCCTTTCTTCCGATAATCGGACTTCTGACCCTTGCTTTGACGCCGAAATCGTCATCTCTGTCCACGGATAGTACCAGAGTTTTCATGTTCTCTCCTTTTCTGCACATTCACAATAGAACAATTGACTATATTTTATTTTCCCTCAAATTTGCACGGATTTCGAAATTCCCGAAAACTCTAAAACACAGAAGGGACTGGCGGGGCATGAAGAGAGCCATCATCCTTTCCGAAGGCCATCTGATGCGCAAAGCTGCGAAAACCACCCACGGCCTGCTAAGAATTTCGAGGAGATACGATATAGTCGGGGTCATAGACAGTACGTTCCCGGGAAAAAACACGGAAGGTCTCGTGGAAGGCGGCAAAACGGTGCCTGTCTTCCCCTCGGTGGAAATCGCCCTGGAGAGAGAAAACCCGGAATATCTCATAATCGGTGTGGCACCTGTGGGCGGAAAACTCCCTGAAAACATGAGGTGGCATGTAAAATCGGCGCTCTCCCACGGCATAAACATCATCTCCGGCCTTCATGAGTTCCTCGATGAGGATGAGGAGTTCAGAGCGATCGCTGGACGCACCGGAGCGAGTATACTGGACATAAGGAAGAGCCCGCCAATCAGGGAACTGAGGGGGTTTTCAAACCTGATGAAGGATGTGAACGTGCCCAGGATACCGATACTCGGCACCGACAGTGCCATCGGAAAGAGGACGACAGCATGGCATCTCGCGGATGCTCTCAGAGAGGAGGGGATAAACGCTGTCATGGTGGCGACGGGGCAGACAGGGCTCCTCCAGGGTGCGGATTACGGAATCCCGCTGGATGCAATACAGGGAGATTACATGGTGGGAATGCTCGAATGGGAGATATACCGGGCCTGTGAGGACGGTGCCGAGGTCGTGGTGATCGAGGGACAGGGAGCCCTCTCCCATCCCGCATATGTGTGCGGTTCGAGAGCCATACTCTCCGCATCGCAGCCTCACTTCGTTTTCCTCCAGCATGCTCCCGGCAGAAAGGAGAGGAACTACCACAGAGATAAGCTCCACATATCGATGCCGGACGTCTCCTATGAGATAAGTCTCATAAAGGCATTTTCGGGCGCGGATGTCGCTACCATAACCATAAATCACGAGAACCTGAGCAGAGAGGATGTTAAAAGGATAAAAGAGGAATACGAGAAAAGATTCGATGTGCCTGTATTCGACCCGATATGGGACGGGATGAAAAAGGGAGTCAAGGTCGTTAAGAGGAGGATGGAGTGATTCTAATTCATGCCCTTCCAGGGAATTCTCTCCACCGGAGATATAATTCTTTTCCGCTATAAGTAATTTTACCATCCGCAGAGATATATCTGAGAGAATAGCGCTTTCTAGAACACGATATCGAAAAGAATTATCGCGGCCATGACTATGAGAAATATCCCGAGGAGCGCTCTCAAATGCTCGGCCTTTGTCCTGTGGGCCATCGCCGCACCGAACCTTGCACCTGGTATGACGCCGAGTATGATTATCCCTGCAGCGAGGAAATCCACATGAGCGAGATAGGTATGTGTCAGAGCGCTCATCGTGGCCGTGAACACGATGACAAGGGATGAGGTTGCGACAGCTCTATGGGGGGAGACTCCCAGGAAAAGGAGAGCGGGCACCAGGATTATGCCTCCGCCTATTCCGAGCATTCCAGCGATTATTCCCTCAGATATGCCAATAAAGAATGCGAGTTTTCTGTGCATATCTCTTTCCTTTCTTTCTCCGGATGTGATTAGCTTCATACCGCTGAATATCAGCATGACTGATAGAAGCACAAGCAGAAACTCAGATGGTATGTATGCGGTCAGAGCGGCTCCTATGAACGCACCGGGAACGGCACCCATCGCTATCTTCGTCCCGAGGTCCCAGTCCACCTTTCCGAACCTGTGATGCGATATGCTGGATGAGATGGCCGTGAAGGCAACGCATACGGCACTCGTACCCACGGCAACCTTCGGGTCGAACATGAAGAGGATGACGAGTGCTGGGACGATTATACTGCCGCCTCCGATGCCGAAAAATGCGGCCATCGTACCTGTGAACAGAGCAAGAACGAGCATACCGATAACATATGCCGGAAGCACGTCGAAACACAGCGGGGCAATCCTTATAAAGGTACATCCTCAAAGTATAAATAGGGCATGCGGTATGGGCGGAGACGCTCATGTATCTGCGAAATAGAGCGCATGAGTTCATGCACCTGGCAAGGCAAAAACTTGTCGGGGAAGGACAGAGTCCTTAACGGGCAATGACTGTCAGTCATACGCAGTCTGGACGTGCGTTGAGTCGTCTGTGTGGTTGCTACGCCGTCTGGTGGATGACTCGGTTCGGGTGCCGAAGAAGGTCGTGCCAAGCAGCGATATGCCCCGGGTAGGCGCAAGGAA
>JAJRTH010000018.1 GCA_024278375.1 archaeon
ATCTCTTTTTGTCAGTCTTCTTATACTTCCTATCTATTTCGCTTTTGCAGATATCGGTCATGGTAATCACAATTCCGCAACCGTGACCATGTCCTTGCTCTTCCTCCGGAAGGCTGGGTCGCACAGGCGTTGCTGTGCTCCTGCGCTCTTCTTAAAGAAGGCTGGGTCGCACAGGCGTTACTGTGCTCCTGCGCTCTTTTCATGGTTTCGATGCGATGAAGATCTTCAAGTCTCCTATATATGACAGATGTGGGTGTATAAGACACTCCGAATGATAAATAGAAAAGTTTAGAAATGTTTTGTAAAGGGGAATTATAAACTCTATAAAACTGAGATATCATATGGAGGCATAAAATGACCGAAATGAACTATATACTTGAAATATATGAGCCGGGAAGTGAAAAAGATTTGTGGGTGTCTTTCTCCTCACCGACTCCATTTATGAACATCAATGTAGGGGATTTTATCAATCCTGGCATATGGCCAAATTCGCAGGCGCCCATGAGAATTTTACGCGCAATCAATGTTGAACATGCAATATGGGAGATAGGAGGAAAAATTGCACATAAGGTCAAGGTCTTTACTGAGGAAATAGAAAACAAAAATGGATTAAGAATGCGCAATCTAAAAGAATAAGGTTATTTCATTCTTTATAGTCCACACACCTTTATATCCCCACCACTTCCCTCCTCCTCTTTCCATGAATCCCTAAGAAAGAAACTTTTTTCGCTCCCCTGAAACGAATTCTCCAGCCAGTATTGTACTCCATATCGTACAAATTTCCTCATTTTTGTTCAGTGTATCGAACAAAATTCGGATAATGGTGTTGGGCTGCTTTAGAACTAAGGCAGTGATACCCTTTATATCCCTCTCCAATTCCCACACGGTGTTCCCGTGAATCTCAGAGAAAGAAAGCGCTCCGATGAAATAAACCCGGATGTCGATGCGGAAGTTACGGTTGCAGGATGGGTTCAGACCATCCGTAAGAAGGGAAAGATAGCCTTCATACTCCTCAGGGACAGGGGAGGTGTGGTGCAGATAACCGCTCTCAAGAACGAGATGGGCGAGGAAGAGTATAACAGGATAACGAAGGTCCAGAGGGAGTCCGTCATAGCTGTCAGGGGAAAGGTGCAGAAGAGCGAGTATGTCAAAAGGGGATTCGAGATACTGCCCATAGAATGGCAGCTGCTCAACGAGGCGGATGCACCTCTGCCTATGGGAGTCGTGGATAAGGTCAACATCGAGCTCGATACCCGTCTCGATAACCGATTTATGGACCTTAGAAGGGAGGAGATAAAGGCCATATTCGAGATAAAGGCCATAATGCTCTCCGCCATAAGGAGAACACTGGAAAAGAGCGGTTTTGTGGAGGTCCAGACGCCAAAAATCCTGAAGGCGGGAGCGGAAGGAGGGGCAACGCTCTTCAAACTGGATTACTTCGGAAAAAATGCATATCTCGCCCAGAGCCCCCAGCTGTTCAAGCAGATTCTCATGTCTACAGGCCTTGAAAGGGTCTATGAGATTGCACCGGCGTTCAGGGCGGAACTTTCAGACACAACGAGGCACCTGAGCGAGTTCACATCCCTCGATTTCGAGATGGCGTTCATACAGTCGCAGGACGACGTCATGGACATGGTTGAGGAGATGGTGGACAGCTCTATAAAGGCCGCAATGGATGAAGGGAAGGAGCAGCTGGATATTCTGGATATAGAACTCCATCCACCTGCGAGGCCATATCCCCGGCTCACATTCGAAGAAGCGAAGGCCATGCTTGAGGAGAGGGGAAAGAAGGTGGAAAATGACCTGGATACCGAGGGAGAGAAGATGCTCGGGGAAATTATGGCTGAAAGAGGCCACGACGCCTATTTTATTGTGGAGTATCCCGAGGAGGAAAAACCCTTCTACATCATGGAAAAACCCGGTAGCCCGTGGTCATACTCCTTTGACCTTGAATTCAAAGGGCAGGAACTTGCCTCCGGAGGTCAGAGGGAGCACAGACCCAACATGCTCGAGGAAAGGATGAAAAAGAAGGGATTGAATCCAGAGGATTTCGAATTTTATCTCAGGGCTTTCAGGTACGGCATGCCGCCCCATGGGGGGGTAGGTCTGGGCATAGAGAGGCTGATACAGAAGGCTCTTGGCCTTGATAATGTGAGGGAAACGACCATATTCCCGAGGGACAGGTTCAGGCTGGTGCCGTGATGGCATGACAAAAGAGAAGATGAATATGTGGGAAGCAGTTGCCCTTGCCGTGGGCACGATGATAGGTGCCAGCATATTCTCCATATTCGGAGTAGGTGCAGGTCTTGCAGGTCGAAATCTGCCGATAGCGTTCATCATATCAGGGTTGCTTGCCGTCATAGTTGCCTATTCCTATGCAAAGATGGGATCAAAGATAGTGTCCAACGCCGGACCGATAGCATTCATAATGAAGGGTTTTGGAGATGGCATGGTCACAGGCACCCTGAGCGTACTTATGTGGACCAGTTATATAATCTCCATAGCCCTCTTTGCCAAGGGTTTCAGCGGTTACTTTGTCCCTCTTCTCGGCATGGCATCAACATCTCTGAATGTGGCGCTCGTCGAGGGCATGATAATACTGCTTTTCACTGCTCTGAACTTCTTCGGCTCGAAGGCCGTTGGAAAGGCAGAGGCGTTCATAGTGCTCACAAAACTTTCGATACTCTTCGTATTCATCATATTCGGGCTGTTCACCCTGAACCCGTCCTACATAACCCCCTCATTCTCATCAGAAGCGATGGGCGGTACACTCAATGCTGCGGTGATATTTTTCCTCTCATACATGGGCTTCGGTCTGGTTACCAACGCATCTGAGAACATCAGGAATCCGAAAAAGAATGTTCCTCGAGCGATATACCTGAGCATCGGAATCGTGGCGGTCGTATATATCCTTGTCTCTACAGTTGCTGTCGGAAACCTGACCATAAGTCAGCTCATGTCTGCGCAGGACAATGCTCTCGCGGTGGCTGCCAGACCGTTTCTCGGGAACATGGGCTTCCTCCTCATATCCGTAGGTGCGCTCTTTTCCATCTCGTCCGCTATAAATGCCACCCTCTACGGCGGTGCTAACATAGCATATACTCTGGCAAAGGACGGCGAACTGCCGCGTGCTTTCGAAAGAAAGGTGTGGTTCGGATCTTTCGAAGGTCTCTATATCACCGCAGGTATGGCCCTCCTGTTCGCTCTTTTCCTGAGTATGAACGGGATAGCATCCATAACAAGCGCCGTTTTCATAGTGATATACATCTTCGTTATAGTCTCGCATTACAGGGTTGCGGACAAGGTCGGTGGAAGAAAAGGCTTTCTGATGGTGAACGCAGCTCTTATAGCGCTGGTGTTCGCCCTCCTCATGTACTATCAGTTCACGACACAGGCAGGTATATTTTACTCGACCATAACGATATTTGCCATCGCATATCTTGTGGAGTACCTCTACAGGAGATACGGGAACAGGGCATTTACCGATGGGCTGAAGCGCGGGGCTTAGACCCATATCGCATGTCTGGACCTCATGCTCTCGTCGTTCTCCCCTTTCCTTTCCATTATCTCCGATATCATCCCATCCAGAACTATCATGGCACTGTCCTCGAAAAGAGTCCCCAGAGGAGCGAAATCCGTGTTTATCTTCTCCGGCATATTCAGCACTATCAGAACCTCGGCCAGTTTGGCAAGGGAGGATTCGGCTTCCGATGTAACAACTATTGAATGTGCTCCTACGCGGTTAACTATCTCCGCTGTCTGAATGGCGGAGGAAGTCTCCCCGGTGTTGGATATGAGGATTACAGCATCGCCCCGCTCGACAATGGGGGTGGTGCTCTCACCTATGAAATATGCCTTCAATCCCAACTGCACAAGCCGCATGGCAAAGGCCTTTCCTACGATTCCTGAACGTCCGACCCCATAAACGAAGCTCTGCTTCGCCCTCAATATGTTGTCGGTTGCTATCTTCACCCTCTCGAATTCCACACCCCCTATTATCGTGCCCGCTTGGTCCAGTATATAGCTAACGGAAGCGTAGAATCTATCGCCGTTCACCCTTACCCCCTCTGCTCCTTTTCCTGTGCAACCTTCTCAGCATCTGTCTTTCGAACAGTATCTTCATATACATGGCATCGTGTTCCAGAAGCGGAGAACTGGATATAAGTGTCAAATCTATCTCCTTCTCTATAAGACTTTCAGCCAGAGGTTCGAACTTCAAATCCCCTCTTTTTATTGGCGTGTACTGCTTTTCAAACCCGCTCTGATGCTCCACACCGCTGAAATGCGAGTAATACCCGTCACGTGCGAATTTCTTGGTTCTCTCGAATATCTCCAGGAAATCCTCCTTAGTATTGAGGCTCCCACCCTCTCTCGAATGTATGTGTCCGAAATTCAGAACCGGTCTGGTCATGTGTATCTTCGAGCATATCTCCAGGACCTCATCGAGACTGCCGGCAACATCCTTCCACCCGCTGGTCTCTATGCCTATCCTCACCTTTATCTTGTTTCTCTTTATCCAGTTCCTGATTCTCTGGAGGTTTTCGATAGCGTTCTCTATGCTCTCTCCCTCGTCACCGTGGTATATGCCGAGATAGGTCACCACAGGGTCGGCCTGGAGGGCTTCGGCCAGAAGTATCGCCCATTTGAGATGCCTTATGCTCTCATCCGCACCTTCTCCTTTCCTCGTCAGTTCCATATAATGTGGCGTATGGAGGCTGAGCCGGACATCGAGTTCCTTGGCAACCTCGCCTATAAACCTGAGTTTGTGATAGTCGGCAGCTATCGGTATGGAGAGCATTTTCAGAGATTCTCCCTTTTCAAGGGGATGTTCCATGGCGTATTTGCCAGAATTCCAGGTACCTGTCCTTTTCGTCAGGACCTCCGTTACGAGTATCCCGTGGATGTCTTTGGCAGAAGTGCCGACTTCCTCGTTGAATATCGCCCTTTCATAGGAATTTATCCTCAAAAACTGGACTTCGAGCGCTCTGAGACCCATGTTATGTACGTCTTTCACACCGTCATAGAGGGTTCGACCTTTGCTCGACAGGGGGATTCCGGCAATTCCGAATCGTATCATATTCATCTACCGTCTTGAAGGGGCGGAGAATAACAGCACTCCTATATGTTATTTCCGCGCTCTTTCTTCTCCCATATATCTCTGTTCCTTCCCCTATTTATGTCTTTCGCTCAATTCCTCTATTATCTCAGCGGCCTCCAGAAATCCCCTTCCGTAGGAATGCTCCGTGACATAATCAGCAGATTGCTTGGCCTTTTCCGAGGCATTTGCAACGGTAATACCATATCCGCAGCCTTCTATCATTGCCGCATCGTTGTCCCCGTCACCTATGGCTATCATCTCCTCGGGTTTTATACCCGTAAATTCTTCCAGAGCGATTATCCCGTCCATCTTGGTTATCTCTCCAGGCATTATGTGGATGGCATAGCCAGAACTTTCTACCATGACATCGAAATCTTTCAGAATTTTCCTGACCTCTCCCACATCCACGTTCTGATAGAGACCGACCTCGCTCTCCCTCCACCGGTCTGTAAAGAGCCTTTCGACATTCATCTGCCTTTTCAGATGCTCAAAGGCTCTCAGCGCCTCTGCCGGTTCAACAAGAACCTTTACTTTCTTTTTGTGATATATCACACCCCCGTTCTCAGCTACTATCGCCCCTCTGACTCCGAGATAGGATGAAAGAGCATAGGCTATTGGAAGCACGTTTCCTGAACACACGATTATCTCGAAGCCCATGGATTTAAGGGTGCGGAGCGCTCCCGCAGCCTCAAGGTCCAGAACAAGGTTCTCATCGGTTATCGTTCCGTCTATGTCCACGGCTATGGCTTTGAAGGGCATGAAAAGACAGAATGCGGTGATATTATTAACTTGCGCTCCCAATCCGATATATTTATAACGAAGAAAACAATCAATGAGCATGAAGCATTCTTCGGTGTATGCTGTGGCTTTCGGAGGTACGTGAAGCACATGAAGGAGAAGCGTATCTTTGTGGTGGAAGAGAGAAGCGGCGGGAAGAATAAGGAAATGATGCTAACACAGGATGGAGCAGATAATATGGAGGAAAAAACATGGATCATCAGTAAAAAAGGTGATAAACTCTCAAGCATTCTTTTATTGTTTGTTGGTGGTTTGGTGTTGGTACCATTAATTTATTTAGTATCCGGTATATGTCTTTTTAGTTTTACTCCATTAATTTTGTTTACAGATGTGGTCTATATTTCTTTATTCTTATTTGCATATTACATCCTGAAAGTCACAGGTAATTGGGATAATCCAAAAATAATAACAGTCAAAACAGATAAAATAATTATAGAAGAAAAGTTCCCAGATGGGCAAACAAGAAAGGATATAATACCGATTGAAGGAATAAGAAAGATACAAATTGACAAAAAGGAAACCTTCATAGAATTTTTAGACTCTGATGGAGTACCTTGTAGATGGTATTTGGTGTGGAGAAGATATTCCTGTGATGATAGAAAAAAGCTGGAAGAAGTTATAAAAGAAATACTTAAAAGAGTGAACAAAAAAGAAGTCGAAATAAAGACATTCTTTGGTAGAGACAGAGCATAGGGATGATAAAATGGAAGAAAAAATGTGGGTAATCAGCAAAAAAGGAGATAAAAATTCAAGCCTTATATGGCCGGCCGAAATCACTGTTGTTTCCGTGATTCTTTATCTGTATTTAACAGGACCTAGCTTTTTTGATCTAATAGATATCTGTTTTTATACTTCAGCCATAGCTATATATCTGATTTTAGTTTTTATTTAATTATTATACCCCGCAGCTTGCTGCGGCTGGGACAGGAGATTGGATAGGCAAATAGCAATATACTCTGTGCGTGTTCTATAGCCTATGGAAATGGAACATGCACCTCACTGCACATATCGAATAAGATA
>JAJRTH010000019.1 GCA_024278375.1 archaeon
CACGATATCCCATGTGAAATTGAAGTACTCGGGAACATCCCATTTCCATTTCGCGTATTCTTCTTCGTATTTGCCCATTTTATCACCTCAAATAAGAGCCTGCACCCGCATAATGGATTTGGTATTTAGGTTTTAGGTATGGCATTAATCCTGCCTTTTTATCCATCCCATGCTTCCGCTACCTCTTCTTATTCCCTGGGGGCTAGGTTATCACTGTTGGGTCATGATGCCAACTGGCATTTCCGTGCATTCGGGGAAAATGCACACTTTTCCGGATTATTCTGATCTTGGCGCTCTCCATTAGAATGGCGCATTCTGCGTGACAGGACTCCCGCTTCACCCGGGGCGTTGCTTCTCGACCTTTTCTATGACATTCTTAACTATATCCATGAAGGCCTTCGCGCTCTCCGAATCCTTTGCCTCCTTGAGGAATGGAATTCCGGCATCGCCGTCTTCGACGAGTTTCGGCTCTATGGGAACCCTACCGAGGAAGGGCACTTCGAGTTCCCGGGCAGCCTTCTCGCCCCCTCCTTCCTTGAACAGATTTATTTTCTTACCACAGTGAGGACATATCAGCCCGCTCATGTTCTCTATTATTCCGATGACGGGGAGATTGAGCTGCTTCGAGAAATTCACGGTCTTTCTGGAATCCAGCAGTGCCACCTCCTGAGGTGTGGTAACGACTATGGAGCCGTCTATTCCCGGAATCTTCTGTGCGATGGTCAGGGCTTCGTCGCCCGTTCCCGGAGGCATGTCTATTATCAGATATTCCAGCTCTCCCCAATCCACATCCCTGACGAACTGCTCTATGGCTCCAGAGACAAGAGGCCCTCTCCATATCACAGGTGTATCCGGCTCTATAAGAAAGGCCATTGACATGACCTTGATTCCGTAGCCATCTCCCAGCGGGAGATAGATGGGCAGTATCTGCTTATCTTCCACCTCCGGCCTCATTCCCTCGAGACCGAGCATCTTAGGAACGTTGGGTCCGTGTACATCCGCATCCAGAATGCCGATGTTCTTCTTTGTCTGATGTGCGAGAGCAAATGCAAGGTTAACAGACACCGTTGTCTTTCCGACCCCTCCTTTCCCGCTCATAACCACTATCTTGTGCTTTATGGAACTCAGTTTCCTTGCCATCTTCATCTGATCGTTAATCATCTTGGCATGCAATTCCATCTCCTGTTCATTGGCCATATTATCACTTCCCCCAACCAATCGGTTATCAATAAAAAGGATTTTGCCGAAATCAGTCAAAATAACCCGATATAATGTCCAGAATCTCTCTTGCGAGCTCTCTTTTCGTGCCCTCGAAGCCTTTTACCTCGTTTTCCTTTATCAAATAGGCCCTTGTCTTCTTACGCCCGACATCCGAGAGCCGGTTCGCGACCATCAGATCGATTCTGTACTGGGATGCCCTTTTCTCCGCCCTTCTTATGAGTTCTTCCGTATCTTCCACTGTCTCGAGCTTGAAAGCGACGAGAATCCCGTCGAATCTCCTTCTTATGTGCTCGATGACCTTTTCCGCTGGTTTGAATCGAACTATGAGTTCCGGCATGCCGGACGGAATCTTCCCTTCCTGTCTTTCGGGTATGTAGTCGGATATCGCCGCGGGAACTATAACAGCGTGATAGTCCATCATGCTCTCTTCCACCTTCTTTAGGAGAGAGGTAACGGTGGAAAAACCCCCGGTATTGATCCACGCCGGTACATGCACCCTGTTCCTTCCGAGCCACAGGTCAACATCCGCGCCTCTTTCGAATGCTTCCAGAGCGATTTCCACCCCTGTCCATCCCGTGCTTCTGTTGGTGACAACCCTCATCTCATCAATGCTCTCCCCGGTTGCGCCTGCAATCACAAGAATCTTCTTTCCCCTCATATCTCCCTTACCTATCCTTCTCACGACTCTGGATACTATCTCGTCCGTGTCCGCCATCTTTGCTTTCTTTTCCTCGAACCGCGGACCCACGAACTCAACCCCCAGTCTCTTCAGTCTTTCGACGTTCCTTATCACCGCCTGGTTCCCATACATCGTAGCGTGCATGGCGGGAACTATCATTATCGGAATTCCCGTGCCCATGGCGGTTGTTGCGAATGTGGTTACAGGTGTATCGTCGATTCCGCATGCAATCTTCGATATGGTGTTCGCCGTGGACGGAGCTATCAGAAGCAGGTCCGCATGCCCTTCCACATCTCCGCATAACTGAACATGCTCCACGGCTCCGGTCAGTTCGGTCATCGTCCGATGACCCGTGGCAAAATAAAGCGAGTCCGGGTGAATTATCCTTGTGGCCGCCTGCGTCATTACCGGATATACCTCTGCGCCCCTTCGTATGAGCTCCCTCGCGAGCTTTACGGTTTCGACGGCAGCAATGCTCCCTGTCACCCCTAGAACTATTCTCTTTCCGGATAGGGCAGAATCCTTTGTTCCTCTTATCTCGTTACTCGGATGCATTTTTCCTCAACTCTTCCAGTATATCCCTTGCCCTCTCAGTATTTATATTCTTCTCCTCTATCATCTTCTGAGCAACCGCGTCAACTTCATCGCCCTTTGCTCCTGCAGTTGCCGCAACGTTTCTGGCATGTAGTTCCATGTGGCCTCTCTGGATTCCCTCGGTTGCGAGGGCGCGGAGCGCTGCGAAGTTCTGGGCCAGACCCACTGCCGCAATTATCTGCGCAAGCTCGCCTGCAGTTTTCACACCCAGTATCTTGACGTTCACCCTTGCGGTGGGATGTACCTTTGTCGCTCCTCCGATGAGGCCCACCGCCATGGGAACCTCTATGGTGCCCACAAGGTCTCCTTTCTTATCCTTCTCCCACTGAGTTACGGGCTGGTATTTGCCTGTCATGGATGCATAGGAATGCACACCCGCCTCCACGGCCCTGAAATCGTTTCCCGTGGCTATGACCACGGCATCTATCCCGTTCATTATTCCCTTGTTGTGCGTCGCACATCTGTAAGGGTCCGCTTTTGCGAAGTGGTATGCCGAGATTATTCCGTCAACAACATCCTCTCCGCCTATCGTATCCTTATCCCATACGGCTCTCGCCCTTGCAATCCTGTATGTTGCCAGATTGGAGATTATTCTGAGATAGACCTTCCCTCCGGTTATTTTTTCGATGAACGGAGCCACATGTTCAGCCATTGTGTTCACGGCATTTGCTCCCATGGCATCCCTGCAATCTATGAGGAGATGTACGATTACCATCGGACCCGAATCCGAATCCATCACCCTTGCGGTGACATCCCTGGCTCCACCTCCGAACTTCACGAGGATGGGGTCTCTCTCGTTGCACATCCCCATTATTTCCTCCTTATGCTCAAGGACCTTCATCTTAGCCCCCCAGGGATCTCCCACCTTTGTTAGCTGTATCTGTCCGATCATTATCGGTTCGGTCATGCTCGTATGGAAACCGCCCTTCACCCTCGCCATTTTAGCGGCGTTGCTTGCCGCGGCCACAACACTGGGTTCTTCTATTGCCATCGGTATCAGATAATCCTTTCCGTTAATCAGGAAGTTCGTGGCGATTCCCAGGGGAAGAGGGAACCTTCCGATGACGTTCTCAATCATCTTATCGAGCAGTTCTATCTCAACATCGCCTTTCAGAACGGTCTCAATCTCCTCGTCGCTGAGGTTGGCAAAGTCCCTGACCAGCTTTATCCTCTCCTCCGGCGGAAGTTTGTAGAATCCGGAAATCCTTGAACCCGGCATTTTTACACCGGGTACCGATTATGTAATTGGTATAAAGTGATTGCGGAGATTCTGTGGGATGCGCTCTTTTATGAAACATTTTAGAGAAAGACGTAAATACTAGGTTTTCTAATATCTCCCCAGGTGTTAATATGAAAAGAGCAATCGGCATAGCTGTGGTCCTTCTCCTCTCCTTAGGTTTCCTTGCGCTTCCCGTGCAGGGAAGTGCGGATAAACCCGCATGGAATGTGGGGGAGAAGTGGGCAATCGGAATGGAGAGCGAAACACCGACCCAGACGGATATCGATGCGATGGAGGAGAGCTTCAAAATGCTGTTCAATCTTTCGGAGATCTCCATCGATGTTTCCGGTGGCGGAGGAATATGGATGACATTCGAGGTAACGGATGTCTCGGATTCGGAATACACCATGCATTATTCCATGGCCATGCGGAACAATGTGGATGAGGATTTTCAGTTCAGCGTCATGACGGCGGAACCGGGAACATATACTCCTGAAACATTCAGAGACGCGCCGAAAACCCCGAGAGATATGAGCGCTCACATGAGCCTGGAGTTATATGTGGTCGCGAGCGGAGATATGACAATCGACAAGGAAAGCATGGGTGTGAAGAGCGTTTCCGTTGATCTGGAAGAGAAGTTCGAGATGTCTTTCACCGGAAAAAACCTGCCTTCCGTGGATGAATTCGGTATATTCGGATATCCTCAGCTTGCCATGTACTATCCGGAATACGAATACGATGATTACGAAGGCTATGATTGGGACGAGAACTACACATACGAGGAGTGGGATTACAACTTTACGGATACAAATTACTCCTATGCTCCCAGCCCGGTGTACCCGTTGCCGACGACATCACACACGCTTTCTTATGAGGATGTGGATATTGAAGTCGTGCAGACACTGAATCTCGATCTCAACATAAACTATGATCCGCCGGCAGTATTCATCGATTTCCCTCTGATGGAGGGAAACACCTGGAGCATCGAAAGCCATGAAACCGTGACGGGAACTTACTCCGGAATAATAGACGCCAAAGGTCTTCCTCCCATGATGGAGGCAGGGATGGTCCTCGGAACCGGTCAGAGTTTTCCGGTGAAGATAGAAAAAATCAACACCTACAGCCCTGATTTCAACAACGGAGTGATAAGCCATTCGGGACCGATGTGGATGAACCTCTCCTGCCCGGACACCATGCAGATAAAGGACGAGAACGGCAACTACATACAGGTTTACAAGATACATCAGTTGCCTGATTGCGAATACTGCTACGGCCCCGACATATACCTTCTTTATTCTCCGGACAAGGGATTCATCGCCGGGATATATGCTCCGGCCTCCGAAGAGAATCTGATGCCGATGATGCCCGGAATGGAGAGTTCTGGAATATACGGTAGCTTCGGTGCTCTGAGTTCCTCCCTTGCGACATCCTATAAGAATGACGAGACCCTCGGATACATGGATTACAACGAAGCCAGCAAGGAAATATTCGCGACAAGTCAGGAAATGAAGGGAATCACGGGTGATGAGGACTTTTTCGAGAGCACTCTCTTCTTCATTCTCCTGGGAGTCGCCATTGCAACGGCAGTTATAATCGCCATGATCGCCATGGGAAGAAGGAAGAAAGCGGTTCCCACCCATCTGCCTCCGCAGGAAGTTCAGCAGGCCCCAGATGCGCCTGAGGCGCGAGAACCGCCGGAGTTCTAACTCCAAACCATTTTCTTTTTTGCAATTTGTCGAAAAATTTATTAATAACTCCATGTATCTATTTTCGGTGGAAAAATGAGGTCAAAAGCGCTCGCCCTGCTTTCCATGCTCATACTCTTCATTCCTATGCTCGGGACTCCCGGTCAGGGTCTGGAAACCGAACCCGTAATCGTGGAGTATTACTGGAACAGCGAAAACGGAACTGACATGGGCTGCACCGTGTATGACAGGCCTGACGGGATACTCCAGGACGGTGTTTCCCTCAGCGAAAGGGTGGAGAGCGGAGCCATGGGGCAGTATTATCTCGAAGGCATCTATCTGGCAACCGGTAGTTATCACAGAGGTATCATGGCCCTGAATCCCAAAGATGGCACGCTTCATCAGGACCAGCCATCGGACTTCATACCGGGGAATTTCGGGGACATAGTGGTGACGCCTGCGATTTATTCGATAAAGGGAAATCTCGAGCACAGCGCGACCCTATTTCTCGCATCCACGGCCGGCAATGTTCTGGCCATGAATGCTACGGTCGTATGGCCGGATTCCTTTGGCTCGGATGCTTCTCAGGAGGTTTACAGGATAGCATATACTCCTCTTTGGAATGATACTCTCAGGGGAGCTATACACAGCTCGCCCTCCATATTTTACGGGGATTACGGAAATGACTCGGACGATGCGGTCCTTATTGTAAGTGAGGGAGGGGAACTGGCAGCTTATTCCGTTATGGAGAAAAACGGAACGCATCTACTCTGGAAATCCTCATTGAACGGCGGTTCGTTCTTCTCGCCGGTTCCCGATGAATACGACGGCCTGGTTTTTGTGGGAAATGATGGCGGAGACCTCTGGTGTCTGGATGCCGGCAACGGAAGTGTGCTCTGGCACGTAACAATCGAGGGGATTAACTCCCTGCATATCTCCTCCAGATACAGATATTCGGGTCAGGGTGCCGGCCTAATAGCATCGACCGCAGACGGGAAAATACTGAAAATCAGCCCTCAAAACGGGGAGATAACGGAGGAAATAACTCTCTGGGACGGCTGTCCCGTTGGCGGAGTATTCATAACCCATGACGGCGGGACCATATATGCGGGCATATCCGTGATAATGGACGGAAAACCCATGGGAAAAGGTAGGATATACTCGATAGACGCCGGTCGAATGAAGATAGAGTGGTATCAGAATACCACTGGAAACATCACCCGGAATCCCCTGTACGTCGGAGCGCTCGGCTATGTGTGCCTGGTGACCGATGCCGGCTACTTCTACGAGCTCGACGGCGGCGGCAAAATAGAGGCTAAAATCAGATTGTTCGGGAACAGCGCGGCCCATACCCCTCTCTATGTCCCGTATCTTCCCGGACACGTGTATCCTGCATTCATCGTGTTCTCCCGTGGCGGGGTCGTCAAGGCGTTTTCGAGGGAAGTCGTGTACTACGGGTCGTCCGTCGAGCCACTGCTTTACGAAGATGTCGATGCTGAGCCTCTATCGGAGGTCGGTGATTCCTGGGGATACGAGTGGAGTGCCGATTTTTCCAAGAACAACCTGAGTTTCTGGAGTTATTTCGGAAACGTGGAATATCTCGGAGGCGAGGGCAATTTCTCGAGAATGCTTTTCATAAGATATGCGGGAGAGGACGACAGAGGATACCGTTTTGACTACAAAGGAGGTTCCAGGGCCGAAGGACGGTTCCAAACTATGTATATATTTGATTACGGAGAGAGCGTTGGCAGGGTGGATGCCTTACTTTATGATGTTAAAATCGAACATTTCGAGATGAGATTCTCCGGCAGTTTCTGGCTCGTGCCCTCTTCGTACGGCGACGAGCGCGGGGGACACATATATTTCGGCGTCCCATACCAGACCTTTGAGGCTGTATGGAAAAAGGAAGTGAATGTAACGATGGAAAGCGACTCCCACTCTTTTACCACTGTTTTAAAGGAAGACATGAGAGCGGAGAATTTCACGGTGGATTACGTGCCTTCCATACCTTTCATACTTTTGAGCGGTGAGAACTTCTCGAGCGGATTTCATGGAGAGTTCAGATACTCTGGATTTCTGAGCGGCACAAATGAGAAAAAAATCGCCCCTCCTTTCTCGGATGTCGAAAGCTCAACGATGTCGCATGAAAGCGTATCGAGTGTGGTGGTCACCTACCTTCCGTTCGCCCTGTTCATAGAAAACGATTCCTTCATACCTCTCTTCCCACCGTTTGCGGATACGTTTTCGATGGAATACTACACTTTACCATGGTCTTCGAAACCCGCGATATACGGAAAATATTCAGATGGCTTCTATTCCAGCCTCTATTCGCCGGTTTTGTTCTTTTCCTTTATGGACCCGTTCTATCTCAACTCCTCCGCTGCCACCGAGGAAGAGGTGGATGCATACCTGAATAACTACAGCGAGGGGGGTTCCGGTGTCTCCGCCCCCTCCGATTCCGGCTTTCCGTTGCTTATGGCAGGCATCGCGGTGACGATCATGCTTCTTTTGTCCTGCATATTCGTAATGGTCATCAGAAAAAATGGACGGCTATGATTAAATAGTTCGTTGTCATGTTACATCGCATGAAACTGAAACTCGACGGCTGGGACCTCGGAATCACCTTTGCCTCTGCGCATTTCATACCGGGGCATCACAAATGCGCTCGCCTTCACGGCCATGTTTATGCGATACACTGTGAGATCGAGGGAGAAGAGGGCGAGGATTACATGGTCATGGATTTCACGGAGATAAAGAGATTCTTAAGAGACATAGCCGAGACCCTGGACCATCATGTTCTGGTTCCGGGAGGTGGCGGAGAGGCAGATGTCGAGATGGGGGACGATTACGTGCATGTCGCGGTCGGAGAAAAGAGATATGTTTTTCCCGCAGAGGACTGTGCCATAATAGATGTGCCCACCACATCCGCCGAAGAGCTGGCAAAGTTCATACTGAGATGGCTCCTGAAAGATGTCGAATTCTCCAAAAACGTAAAAGCCATATCCATAGGAGTCGATGAGGGGAGAGGGCAGGGGGCGTGGTGCGTTCAAAAATTATGATTTCCCTATCTCCTTTTTTACATACTCTATGAGCCCTCCGGCTTCTATTATCTTTACGACATTCTCGGGGAACGGTGGGAACCTGTACTCCTCTCCTTTGCTGTGGTTTATCACCACTCCTTTCTCAAGGTCAACCTCTATCTCATCCCCGTCGTCTATCCTGTCCGTGTCTATGGTTATGGCAGGCAGTCCGAAGTTTATCGCATTGCGGTAGTATATCCTGGCGAATGATTTGGCGATTATGGCCTTTATTCCCGCGTATTTCAGGCATGCGGCAGCCTGCTCTCTGGATGATCCCATTCCGAAGTTCTTTCCGGCAACTATGTAATCTCCAGGTTTTACCTTCTTTATGAAGTCGGGGTCCAAATCCTCAAGTGCGTGCTGTGCCATCTCCTCAGGGCTCAGCTGCTTGTATGTGTACCTTCCAGGATATATCACATCTGTGTTCACATCATCTCCATACTTATGCGAAGTGCCCATCATAACACCTCCCTGGGGTCCGTTATCTTTCCTTTTATCGCAGTGGTTGCGGCTGTGGCAGGAGAGCCGAGGTATATCTCAGCCTCCTTGGAACCCATCCTTCCCTTGAAATTGCGGTTTGCGGTGCTCAGACACCTCTCTCCCGGAGCGAGGACGCCTTCATGAGCTCCCAGACATGGTCCGCATCCCGGGTTCATCACAAGAGCACCGGCCTTTATGAATGTCTCAAGAATTCCCTCTTTCAGAGCGTCCATATAGACCTCCCAGGAAGCGGGGAAAACGAGCATTCTAACCCTCGGATGCACTTTCTTTCCCTTGAGTATGGAAGCGGCAACCCTCAGGTCCTCAAGTCTTCCGTTGGTGCATGTTCCGAGGAAAACCTGATCCACATCTATCCCTTCGGCCTTCTCAATATCATAGACATTGTCAACCGTATGCGGAAACGCTATCTTCGGCACCAGGTCCTCAGCGTCATATTCCCTTCTCTTCTGATACTCAGCATCCTCATCCGGCTTTACAGGTGTGTAGGGCCTAAGAGCCCTGCCTTTCAGGAACTCCTCTGTTTTCCGGTCGTAATCCATTATTCCTGCCTTGGCTCCCATCTCAGCCGCAAGGTTTGTGAGAACCATTCTGGATGCCATGCTCATATCACTTATGGTCTCTCCCCTGAACTCCACGGACATATAGTTGGCTCCATCCGCCCTTATATCGCCGATTATGTGCAGTGCCAGGTCCTTTGCATACACTCCTTTCGGCATCTTCCCGTTGACAATTATCTCAAAGCTCTCAGGAACCCTCAGCCAGAGATGGCCTGTTGCCCATATCGCAGCGACCTCGCTCCTCCCAATTCCTGCGGCGAAGGCGTTGAATGCTCCGGCTGTGGAGGTGTGGGAATCCGAGCCCAGAATGAGGGTGCCGGGTAAATCATGGCCTCTCTCAGCCATAACCTGATGGCATATGCCTGCATTCATTCCATGGAAGTACCTTATCCCCTGCTCCTCCACGAACTTCCTTATGTCCAGATGGTTCTGGGCGTATTCCGGAGTTGAAGGTGGAACCACATGGTCTAGGATTATGAATATCCTTTCAGGGTTCCAGACCTTCTCAACGCCTATCTTCCTGAAGGTCTTCGATATGGCTGCGGCATTGTCATGACTCATGACCCCGTCTGGTTCAGGAGTTACTATCTGGCCGACCTCCACATCTTTCAAACCCGATGCTCTGGCAAGTATTTTCTGGGCTATTGTCTGGGACATGGAAGAGGATAGCTTGGTGTTATTATAGGTTTTCACCCTTTGCTCCAGAAAATATAAATAAGGTGACCGGCCTGTCAACATATGTGAGTGATGATGAGAATATTATGGAAAGGCTCGAAAAAATAGAGAAAATGCTCAAAAAATACCTAGAAGACGAGTACATCCAGTATGTAAAAAAGATTCTCGGCTCGTATTTCAGACTGATAAACATTTATGTTCAGGAAGGCAGAATAAGCCCCTCCATTCTTTTTCCAGAGGTAAAAGATTCGATATCCAGAGAGATAATCGAGATCCTATTCCAGCACGGAGGTATGAATACCACAAGAATCACCGAAGAGCTAAAGAACAGAAGGGGGAGCGCTTCGAGGAGAATAGTCAGAGATAAGCTCCAGAATCTTGTGGAAAAAGGTATTGTTGATTGC
>JAJRTH010000020.1 GCA_024278375.1 archaeon
CTCATGCGAAATCTTATAAACCAAAAGATTATGAGGGAGAACCCCGCAAGGTGAAAATATGGCAGAGTTCAAGGTTGTTATCAACGATGTGAAGACCGGAAAATCATACCAGAGGGTCATCAGCGACCAGTATGCAAACTCTCTGATAGGGAAGAGAATAGGAGAGGTCGTGGACGGTATATTCGTCGGTCTTCCGGGCTATAAACTAATAATAACCGGTGGAAGCGACATAACCGGCACACCCATGAGAAAGAGCCTCCCCGGACCCAGAAAAAGGAAGCTCCTTCTTAGAGGCGGAGTTGGCTTCCATCCCACAATGCCGGGACAGAGGAGAAAGAAGACGATAAGGGGCAATACAATATCGCCGGATGTGGTGCAGATTAACATGAAAATATCCAGCTACGGCCCGAAGAGCGTCGAGAATCTATTTGCAGAGAAAGAGGAGAAATGAGGTAAATGAAAGTATCCAAGCAGCCTGAGGTAAATATCGGAATGGTCGGCCACGTTGACCACGGAAAGACCACGTTAACCTATGCGCTCACCGGAGAGTGGGCTGACCGTCATTCGGAAGAATTGAAGAGAGGAATAACCATCAGGCTGGGATATGCGGATGCGCCCATTTATCTCTGCCCGGAATGCGGAAAACCTCACGGTTATACGAACAAAGCGAAATGTCCGAGGTGCGGCTCCAAAACCGAGTTCCAGAGGGCCGTTTCCTTCGTGGATGCTCCGGGACACGAATCCCTCATGGCAACCATGCTTTCAGGTGCTTCGCTCATGGACGGTTCTCTCCTTCTGATAGCGGCGAACGAAAAATGCCCTCAGCCGCAGACAAAGGAGCATCTTATGGCTCTGGAAATATCCGGGATAAAGAACATCATCGTTGTTCAGAACAAAATAGATGTCGTGAGTCCGTAGAGGTCGAAGGAGAGCTACAGAGAGATAAGGGAGTTCCTGAAAGGAACGGTGGCTGAAAATTCACCTATAATCCCGATTTCCGCTCACCATGAGGCGAACCTGGACATCCTTCTCGCTGCGATAGAGAAATACATCCCGACTCCGGAAAGGGACAGAACGAAACCGCCTCTCATGTACATAGCCCGTAGTTTCGATATAAACAAACCTGGAGAGCCGATAGAAAAGATAAAAGGTGGGATAATAGGCGGTTCGCTTATGCAAGGCGTGCTTAAAGAAGGTGACGAGATAGAGATACTTCCGGGCCTTGGAAGCAAGGCACAGCCCGAGAGATACAGAGAACCCATAAGAACCCGGGTCACAACCATAATCTCTGGAGGGAAGGAGTACAGAGAGGTCCATCCGGGAGGACTTTTGGGTGTCGGTACCACGCTGGATCCGGCCATCACAAAATCAGACAATCTCGCAGGCAAGATAATGGGCCTTCCGGGAACACTTCCCGAAGTCAGGACCAGATTCCTGATGGAGACCCATCTTCTGGAAAGGGTTGTTGGAACCGAGGAGGAGATGAAGGTTCAGGAGATAAAAACAAGCGAAATGCTTATGCTAAGCATAGGGACCATGATAACCGTAGGGGTCGTTAAGAGCGCCCGAAAAGACCAGGTGGAAATAGCTCTCCGTCTGCCAGTTTGCCCGATACCTGGGGAAAAGGTGGCCATAGGAAGAAGAATCGGTAACAAATGGCGCCTCATAGGTTACGGCAACATAATCGACTGAGGGGAGAGCATGATTGAAAAGGCCAGAGTCCTTATTGACATTGGGTTCTGTGACCGTTGTCTGGGAAGATTTTTTTCCGGAATGGGTCACGGCATATCCAACCCAGATAGAGGAAAGGCTCTCAGAACATATATATCCATGTTGGATGGCGAAACTCCCGAATACCTGGAATCTTGCGAACTGTGCGGGGATGTTTTCCGGAATATCGAAAGAAAGGTCGATCTTCTCGAGAATGCCTCGAAAGGCATAGACTTCTCCACATTCCTGATAGGTTCCAGGTTCGACAAGGATGTCCTGGAAAGAGAAAGAGAGGTTTCGGAGAGGCTCGGGCTAGAAGGAGAGAGCATAAAGGTCGAATTCAATCGTATCCTCGGAAAGGCCTTCGAAAAGAGGAGCGGGAAGCTGTTTTCAAGAGAACAACCGGATATAGAGTTCCTTTACGATACTCGATATGAGGATGTCAAGGTCCAGATAAATCCGGTCTACATATACGGAAGATACAGGAAGCTGACAAGAGGGATTCCGCAGACCAGATGGCCGTGCAGACACTGCGGTGGAAAGGGGTGCGAACACTGCAACCATACCGGCAAAATGTATTCGGAGAGCGTAGAGGAACTGATCGCACATGAGTTCATGCTTGAACTCCTAGGAAAAGAGCATGCCTTTCACGGAATGGGGAGGGAAGACATAGATGCGAGAATGTTGGGCAACGGCAGACCCTTTGTACTTGAAATCAAGGAGCCGAGAAAAAGAGAAGTTGACCTGGAGGAAATGGAAAAAAGGGTCAATGAATTCGCTCAGGGAAAGGTTGAAGTTCACGGTCTGAGATTGTCGTCAAAAGAGGAGATCAGGAGAATAAAGGCCTCCAGAGCGGAAAAGACATATGTAGTGTATGTCAGGTTGGAACCGGATGTGGAAGAGGAAAAACTTAAAAATGCCCTCGGGATGCTGGAAGGAGAGATAGCGCAAAGGACGCCGAAAAGAGTCTCCCACAGAAGGGCGGACATGGTAAGAAAAAGAAGAGCTATCTCCCTCAAACTCCTGGAAAAGGATGACAGAAAAGCCGCAATAGAGGTTCGTGCAGAGGCAGGCCTTTATATAAAGGAGCTGATGCATGGCGATGAAGGGCGCACGAAACCGAGCCTGAGCGAAATCCTCGGCGTCGAATGCGCCGTAGAAGCCCTGGATGTAATGGAAATAGATTCCAAGGAGGAATAGAATGGTAAAAATGTCCCACGGTCTAAGAGCAAAAACCCGAAAAATAATGACGAAACACCCCAGAGAGCGAGGGCTATCTCCGATAACAAAGTCCCTCCAGAACTTCGAAATAGGAGAAAGGGCCAGCATTGTAATAGATCCAAGCGTTCACAGAGGAATGCCGCACCGGAGATTTCATGGTCTTACGGGTGTAATCGTCGGTATGCAGGGTAAGGCCTACTTCATCGAGGTGCGGGTCGGAAATTCGAAGAAGAAAGTTCTCGTCAGAAGAGAGCATCTCAGGAAGGTGAAGACATAATGAGCGATGAAAAGCATTATGTGACCCTGTCCGAAGCGAGAAAGATGCTCGAAGAGGTCCATGAGGAAAGAGAACTCTCCTACGAGCAGAGCTTGGCTCTGCAACACGCCCAGAAATTCGCAAAACTGGATCCTGAAAAAGCAAAGAAAATGGTTGAGGATCTGATGGAGATAGATGCTGTGAACGAATACTATGCGACCAAGATAGCCGAAATACTCCCAACCCATCCGGACGATGTCAGAGCCATATTCGCGACAGACAAGATAGTTCTCCAGCTTTCCCAGATGGAAGGAATCCTCGAAGTGGTCAGGAAGTACATATAGGGGTGTTGCGGTGGAGGAATATGCATACATACTGGACTATCTGCCTCACGGGCATCCCGAAAGCAGAAAGTTCAGGAAAGAGCCCATAGCCTACGGGGTCGGAGATTCGGAGTTCAAACTCTTCGAGCTGCTTCCGAAACCTAACGCAGCACTCATCGTGGGAGACAGGGTGTATATCGGCAAAGAGATGGATAAAAGAGATGCTATCCTCCATGTGAAGAGAAGGGTCAGCTACAACGAACTGACTTCAGCCGCACAGAGTGAGCTTCCCTATGTGGTCGAGGAGATTGTTAAACAGAACGAGGAGAGATTCATCAGATTCTTCAACGAGTCTATCCCGATAACGACCAAATTTCACATGCTTGAACTTCTGCCGGGTCTGGGAAAGAAGACCATGTGGTGCATAATAGACGAGCGAAAAAAAGAACCTTTTAAGAGCTTCGAAGACCTTAAAGAGAGGGTCCCGACACTTTATCATCCGGAAAAACTAATAGTTGACAGGATACTGAAGGAGATAACGGAGCCAAAAGAGAAGTACCATATATTTGTGGCGAAATAGCTATTTCGCCCTTTTCATCTCCATCCATATCTTTTTTGCCTTGTCCTCTCCCGCGAAGGAAATCATTACCTTTCTTATCGCCTCGGCGACAGCATCCAGATCCTTTTCCCCTATTTCATCGGGATTTATCCCTAGGTCCTTGCACTGTTTCTCCACGATGAACTTCCCGAGATGCCCCATCTCTCTTGCCATTATGCTGTGTATCTTCCTGCTTATTTCTGTGGGCAAGCATTCACCTCCCTATCTCCTCAAGTTCCTTCTTAACCAGCTGGATGTAGTGTTCCGAGCCCAGTTCCTGGAATATCCGGAGCGCTTCGTTCAGCACGCTTTCGGCCCTCTCGTCGCCTTTTTCTCTGAGCATTTTACCGTACTCGTATATGGTTATTCCCAGGTCATATTTTATACCTATGTCTCTCAGGAGTTCTATGGATTTCAGGAAATTTTCCTCGGCTTTCTCCCATTTCTTCTGCATTCTAAACATTATTCCATAAGCCATATAAATACCTGAAATCATGTATTTATCGTCAGTTTTGCTGAATATCCTGTACGCCTTTGAAAGATATTCCGTGGCCTCCTCGAATCTTCCCATATACGTGTAGACCGTGCCCATGTTCTCAACGCCGTAACCGACATGTGTCATGTCTTTGGTCCTCTCGGCATAATCTACGCATTTCATATACGATTCTATTGCCTTCTCCATATCCCCCTCATACTTGTATATCTCACCCAGATTATTGTAGGCTCTGGAAATCTCGCTTAGGTTGCCCACGCTTTCGAGTATCTTTATTGCCTCTTCATAGAGCCTTATGGCCTGTGGGTACTTCCCCCAGTTAGAATATACGTTTGCAAGGTCTATCGTGGCTATTCCCAGCATGTTGGAGTTGCCGGTTTCCTTGGCGAGTTCCATGGCCTTTTGGAGGTTCTCCGCTGCTTTCTCATGCTCTCCGAGCCTCCAGTAGACTTTACCGAGACCTCTGTATGCGTCTATGACAACTTCCTTTATGTGTGAATCCATGGCTTTCCTATACTCTTCCTTCGCCTCTTCCCATCTGGAACTCTCCATGTATATGTGGCCGAGAAGAAGATGCGCTCTCCCCGCTATCTTCCCTCCGCTGGCGGCTGCTTTTTTCGCATATTCCTCGGCGCTCTCCACCTCCATAATCTTCCTGAGATTGTTGACCATATTCAGGTATATCTCCGGCAACAGAGACGATTCCGCATTTTTTTCGGCCATACGGTAGTATTTGATTGCTTCGCTGGGAGAGTACGTCCTTTCGGCCTTTTTTGCGGCCTCCAGCGAATATTTCAAGCATTTTTCCTTTATACCCGCGGCACAGAAATGATGTGCCAGGGAATAGACATCATCCGAGTTCATCCTCTCCATGGTCTCTCCCGCTTTAAGGTGCATTTCTTTTGCGCGCTCCCCCAGAGAGTCATAAAGGATCGCCTGAAGTTGCGGATGGTCGAACCTGTATTCATCTCCCTCCTCGACAAGGATTTTGTCCTCTATAAGGCCATATATCAGATCCATGAACCTTTCGCCGCCTCCGCATATCGCCTCCAAAACTTCCAGTGAGAACCTGGTTCCGAGGACCGACGCCCATTCCGCTAGGCTTCTTTCCTCACCCTTTATTCTCTCGACTCTCTTCCCCAGAAGTTCCCTGACATTCTTCGGAATCTCTATGTCCGAATCCTCAAGTTCATAGATGCTCTTCCCTGTGGCCCTTATCCTGTTGGCAATCTCTTCTATCAATATGGGAAGTCCCTGGGTTTCCTCATAGATCTTATCCAGAATATCATCGGTAATCTCCGCATCCAGTATTATCGACAGCATTGTTCCAGTCCTTTCCCGGTCAAAGCGCTCCAGTTTTATCATCCTTATTTTCCCTTCCATCATCAGAGACATCAGCATGGCATTGAGCGGATGAGGCTTCCCGCCGATATCCTCGAGTTCCTCCTGAGGTGCGGATATCACGAGTATTACCTTCGTCTCCTCTATGCCTCTGGCGAAATATTCGAGAAATTCTATGGTTCCCGGGTCCAGCCACTGAGCGCTGGAGAAATATACAATCAGAGGGACTTCCCTGCTGGCCTCGATACACGTTTGAAATCCCTCTTCCAAAGCCTGTTCCTTGGAGCCCATTGAGATTATTCCGTTGATGTCCACAGAGACTATTCCAAGGGAATTGAGGGATTCGAGTACCTTTATAAGCGGAGCATAGGGTTTCCTCTCCCTTCCGGAGGATTCGTAAGAAACGAACCTGACTCCCGATTCTTTTCTGAATCTGTTCATAAGTGCCCTTTTTCCAACCCCATCTTCTCCGGTAAGGAATATGGTGCTGCCCACTCCATCCATAGCCCGTTTAAGTGCCGTGCTCAGTTCCGCAAGTTCTTCTTCTCTGTCAATGAAGGTCCTCACCTTAATCACCTTCTTAACTATCTTCACCTTCCCTATTTTCACTTCGGATTTAAGTCTTTCCCTTCTTTTTCTCTTTTCTTCACGGTCATATACGAGGAGCGCTCCCAGAACGGCAACAAGGAACAGCAGGAGGCCGGCAAGATACGGGGCCCAGAAATAATTCTCTGTTCTGAGGAAGAAATCAGCGGTTATGCCCGTTGAATTTATCCACACATATCTGGTCTCCGTTACATCCCCATAGTCTATGGTCACCAAAACTCTGTCTCCAAAACGCACGAGTTCCGGAGAGATGACATCGAGAGAATAATCCCCTTTTGCTTCGGTGGACACGTTTACACCGTCAAAGTGAAAGGTGAGTGTCGCTTCCATGGGTTTTCCAGAGCTGTCCGTTATCCTTCCCCTTATGGTGACGACGGTCTCTATGACTCCCTGCAGCACGGAATAGTTCCTTATACTGTCGTTCGACATGGAATACACGAGAATCCTGTAATATCCCGGTTTCCAGGAGTAAAAATCAAGAGACACATAATAGTTCCCGGAATTCTGTCTGACTATTTCGTCTCCCGAGAATATCTTTATTCCCAATGTTCCGTTGCCTGATACCTCGACGTAGAACCTTTCGTTCGCACCGTCTCCGTTGCCGTCCCTCTCTGTCATCTCTATATGGAGAGGCGGCCTTTCTCCAGGTACTGATCTATAATATGTGTCAAGAAAATCCGCCCAGCCGGCATCTGCCACTCCCCGAAATTTTTCATAGCCCGTGTTCGTGCCGTAGCTCGGAAACCAGATGCTTATGCCGTGTGCGCCTTCCACACTCATGCCTCTCGGTGTCTTATAATGAGCTTCGGCTATTACTGTATCGTTTATAGCGTCCCTTAGGGCCTTTCCTCTGATTTCGAGTTCCGGGAAATCTATATTTTCCTCCAGGTTCTCAGTAAGGTTGTAGAGGTCGTAAGGATAGGGCTGTTTATCATAGTTCTCCGCATTGTCCCGGGATCTGGCCATTTCAAGCTTGTAATTCGGAAGCAGCATTTTTAGAGTCGATACGTAATCATGGAGCGCGGAGGAGACCTCTTCCATTCTGGAAAGGTTCACGGCACTCAGCGTGGAGGAATAAACGCTGTTGTTCCTTGCCCAGGATATAGAATCTCTGACTATCAGTCTGGAAAAATCTTCAGGAGTCAGATTGTCACTATCATGAGCCTCTGCCAGAATGATGTCGTAAGGCCATCCTCTGAGGTCTTCCTCCTTCTCGGATGCTATTGCGTATTCCGCAAAATCGGAAATCTCACAGAATACCTCGAACATGGCCATGTTGCACTGGTCGAATCCGATTATGTCCAGTTTGCCATATGTGGAAGTGAGCTCCCCCAGTGCCTGTGAAACAGCGGAAAATGTTAGGATATCGTAGCCTTCATCAGCAGGCATTCCCATCCACCCCCTTCCGTGACCCCAGAATATCAGCATAGTATGGTCGGAAGGATATTTTTCCAAGCCCCATGATACAAAGTCTCTGAGAGTTCGCCAATCTGCCATGTTGAGTTCATCGGACCATGTCCCATTCACCTCGGAGAGGTCGATATAGGTTAAACCCCCTTCCGTGAGCGTAAGCACTTCGCTGTCGCCGTATCTGTCCCCGTCCTTCAGTATTAAAATGCGGTATCTTGCACTGTATCCCGCACTCTCTATCTCCTCCAAATCCCTAGCGATGCTGGTACTGATGCTCTCCTCCACACCTCCCGCCATATATATCATTATTGTCCATTCGGTGCCCCCTCCATCCGCCGCGAGGAACCCGGGTGACATTAGAGAGACCGAGAGCAATATCAGCAGAGATGCGACTGCAAAGGATTTTCTCATTGTTTGTGCATTCCTTCAAGAATATAAGTAAGTTTTGGGTGAAAGTGGGCCCGCCCGGATTTGAACCGGAGTCTATGGCTGTTTTGCGACCTTTCTCGCCTTTGGCGACTGCGGGTTTCTTTCCCCGGGCTTTCTTTGCCAGCCAAAGAAAGGCCGTCCCAAAGCCACAAGGATAGGCCAAGCTACCCCACGGGCCCATAAATAGAGCCACCGGAGGGATTCGAACCCCCGACCTGCTGATTACAAGTCAGCCGCTCTACCGGGCTAAGCTACGGTGGCTTGCGGATTTTGTGTTGATGTGTTGATTACAAGTCAGCCCGAGTGACTGCGGTCACGAGCATGCCTCTTGAGGATAAGGGGCTTTGGCTCTACCGGGCTAAGCTACGGTGGCGTATCGATTGTGTTGATTGGGTTGCGATAGTGCCTTCTCAGAAAGAGAGGGCAGATGTGATACTTCTGGCATGCCAAGCTCAACCACTGCGAGCAAGATTCGAGGAACCCTGCGAGCCAGACCCCAAAAGGGGTCGTGTACCAGGCTAAGATACATTGACATTCGGAATTACGATTCCAAATATGATGAAATGGCGAAGAAGATTTGTTATTTATCCTTTTCCCTGAAGAATCTCTCCGATTCCCTCAGAGCCTCTATGGCAGGCATCGGCCTTCCGGCTAGGAAGTTTATGCACGCCCCTCCTCCGGTGCTTATATGATTTATCTTCTTTTCAATCCCCATCTGATAGATGGTGGCCACACTGTGCCCGCCCCCTATGACACTGTAAGCATTGGATTCCGCCACTGCCCTGAATATCTCCACGGTTCCGAGGGAGAATGCATCTCTCTCGAACATTCCCGCCGGACCGTTGAGAATCACCGTATTGGCTTTTCTTATTTCTTTGGTATATTTGACTATTGTCTCCAGCCCTATGTCCAGAATCGGATACTTGGAGGGCAACTCGCTCACCGAGACCTCCTCTCTTTCCCCGTCATAGTCTATGGCAAAATCTTCGGGGATGACTATCTTTTTACCGAATTTTTCTATTATTTCCCTTGCCTTTTCCACGAGTTTCTCACTGCTACCGTTTTCGAGGAGGAAACTTTCACTCGGCTCTCCCAGCGATTTTCCTGTGGAATAGAGGAACATGTTCGCCACGGCACCTGTTGTCAGGACCTTGTCAGCAATTCCGTTCTCAAGCATATTTCTGGCTATTTCTATGGAGTCGTCGAATTTGGCACCGCCTAGGACCGCTATTCTAGGCCTTTCGCCCTCCAGCGCTCTGCTGAGGCCCACTATCTCCCTTTCCATCAACTTCCCCGCCAGAGAGGGCAGTTTTCTTGCAAAACCTATGAGAGTGGTCTGTGCTCTGTGCGCGGCGGCAAAGGCATCGTTGACATAATAATCGAAAAGCGGCGATAGGTTTCGTACTATGTGTGTCTTCTCCTGCACTTCCAGGGGCTTTCCCTTAAGAGCGACCTCTTCGGAGTAAAATCTCGTGTTCTCCAGAAGCAACACATCTCCCTTCTTCATACGGCCTATGGCCTCTCTCGCCTTTGAGCCGAAGAGGTCGTCCACATACTTCACATCCTTCCTTAAAAGATAGGAGAGATGCTCCGCATGGCCTTCGAGCGGTGTGAAGTCCTTTTTACCCGGTCTGCTCTGGTGTGCAATTATAGCGAGCTTTGAGTCGTCTAGGTCTTTCAGAGTGTCGGTTATTCGTCTCATTCTTGTGTCGTCCAGTATCCTTCCGCTCTCCGGGTCTATGGGCGAATTTATATCCACTCTCACAAGCACAGCCTTTCCCGAGAGATTGAAGTCGTCCAGCGTGAAGAACCCGCTCATGTTATCGCCATCCAATAGGCACATATAGTTATTTCTTTCGATGCCTGCAAAACCTCTAAATACTGAATTCCCTTCCTCACCGAATGCAGAACGAGTCCTTCAAACTTCCATCGCCATATAAAGGTCCATTCATCATGTCGGCAATAGGCGGGCTCCTGATAGGAATCGGCACATGGGTTGATATATTCCTCATAAGACTTGCTCTTATCACCTCGGGAACCTTCGTTTTCGGGAGCGCTCTATACTTCATGAGCTACAATGTCGGCAAGGCCAGAATACTGGAACACCCCAGAAAACTGCTGATAAAGGCCAGAAGGGTTGGTGCCAAGACAGCGAAGGCCGAAGAGTCATACATGGAGGCGTGGAACACCAAACCCTGGGAGATGAGCAAATTCTATGCCAGGGTGAACAGCACTGTGGAACTCTCGGCAAAGGCGATAGTCAACAAGGCAATGGCATTGCTGAAATCCAAAGGCTATGATGTTAAGAAGGTAAGAAACCATTTCATAAGGGCCTTCGAAGAGTACAAAAAGGGAACGGACGAGGGCATCAGGAACGGAGGGAAGCTGATAAAAGATGCGATAAAAACCGCCGAAGAGCTTAAAAGAAGCGAAAAAAGGGCTAAAAGTTCCGCAAAAAGAGCGGAAGAGATACTTAAAAAGATAAAGGCCAGAGGTTATCTCAACAAGAAAAAAGAGGTGGATGAGGCGGAGGAACTTCTGAAAATGTCAAGGGAACTTCTGAAAGAGGAGGACTACAAAACAGCTCTGGTTCTCGCCAAAGAAGCGCAGAAAAAGGCCGCCGAGATGAAGGATCTGGAGGAAAGGACCAAGAGATACATTGCGAAAACCGAAATGGTGATGAAGAAGCTCGAGGACGAACTCATGCTCTCTCCGGTGGACCCCAAGTATTCGGATATCCTCGACATATACAGGAGTGCAAAGATAATGTACGACAGGAAGATGCACGACATAGCCCTTGTTCTGATAAAGGAGGCAAAGCTTGAGGCGGAAAAACTCCTTCCCACCGAGCAGTTGAGGCACTGGGACTATGTCTGCCCGATATGCTTCGATTATACCTGCCCCGACCCTCACTGCGGTCTCAGTATATCTCCCTCACCGCTGAAAGAGGACACATGCAGATATGTCTGTGAGTGCGGCGCCCACTACCATCTCTGTTGCCTGGACCACATAATGGATTTCAAATGCGTCTACTGCGGGAAGCCGTTAAAGATGCATGCGAGCGCTCCGAGCCGTTAGTACTCGCTCAATGTCCCCTTCATCCTTGCGCTCCTCTCTATTTTCCAGTAAAGGAAGTAACCTATTATCGGCAGGAGTATGGCCCATGCGACTGTAATATAAAGCTCCGTGGAAGCCGGCAGAAGCTCCGGAAATCCTTCCGGGTAGGAAAGGAGAGCGCTCCTGAACAGGTCCACAGCATAGCTGAGAGGTATCCATCTGGATAGGTAATCCACCATCGCCTTCGGCAGAGTGGAGAACGGGAAGAACATGGCGCAGGTGAATGTGAATACTATGCCTATGAAATTCATTATGAAATCCGCGCTCCCCTTCGCTCTCAGTGTGAAGGCAGCGAATATGAAGCCCATACCGAACATCTGAAGCAGGGCGAGGAAGAGCACCATAAGGGCAAATACGATGTTTCCCGCGGGAAGAGCGCCGAATATGTAACTGACGAAGAGCAGGGCAACTATGACATTCAGACCGGTCCAGAAAACATTGATGAAGGCTCTTGAAACAAGGTTCGAGAAGTGGTTCACAGGTGTGAGATAGAGGGATTCCAGGGTTCCCTGATACTGCTCCTCCCTGAGGGAATATCCAATCATCCAGATTATGTCCTGAAGGAACATGAAGAAGATGAAACCGTAGAAGGCTATGCCTGAGATGTTATTTCCTCTGCCATCTTCTATTTTCCCGTCTATTATCACATCGCCGAAAGGCAGGGATGATGCACTTATGTTCCATGAAAGGTTCTCCGCTCCTGTGAAAAGGGTGATTCCCGAGATATTCGTGGCATTGACCCTCATTTCCAGAACCCATGTGGAGTTATCGTATGTGTAATCGATCTCTGCGGTACCGTTCAAAGTTCCATCCGGATATATGGTTATGTTCGCAGGATAAAGAGATAGATATGCCGAAGAACTTATGTTGTCCGAGCGGAGCGCCAAGCACAACCCGGAATCATTCTGCACAGCGATAAACGGGCTTTCGGAGAGAACTTCCGCATTCTCCCATTCTCCATGGGCGGGGACGAACATGGAAATTGCGAATATGAACAGAAGCATGAAGATGAATACCATTCCGAAAGAGGTTATGAACGATACAGGGTAGCGGGTCATCACTATGAAATGCTTTTTTACCATGGCGAAGAACGCATCCAACTCCTCTCTCAGAATTTTCCCACCCCCTCGTTCCTCTTTATCCTGCGCTCCACAGCAATGAATACCCAGATTCCTATGAGGGGCATGATTATCGAATACATGACCAATACCGAGAGGTCCCAGTGCCATGCACCCAGGAAGTACGAAAGATGTAGCAGAGAAGCTCTTATCCCGTTGGTCATCCATGTTGGCGGGAATGCGAGGGCTATGTACTGTATCGTGGCCGGAAACACGGTTATCGGATAATATGCACCCATCAGAAAGGCCATGCCCCATCCCAGTATGTTTATCAGGCTTCCGGCCTCCCTGACTTTAAGTATGAATGCGCCATAAAGAAAGCCTATGCCCCACATTGGCATGAGTCCTGCTATGAGGAACAGGAGAGCTATGAGGATATCGCCCTGAAATGGATTGACACCGAAGAGAAGGCATCCGAAGATATAGGCTCCGGTGAATGTGAATATGGACCTTATTCCGCTGTACAGAGATACACCGGTGAGTATCTGGATGCGCCTTGCAGGTGTAAGATATATGGATTCTATTGTTCCGACCTCCCTTTCCCATCTCAGCCAGTAGCCGACAAGCCACATGGATGTTTCCACGGTCATCATAACTATGGACCCTATGAGAAGATATATCACATAATTCGATGTGCCCGTATGGGTTCTGAACGCCTGAGCGGCATTTACCGCCCCTCCTGCAACTGATACGCCTATGAGTATGGGGAGGGCTGCCATGACTATCGGGAAGATGAAATCGAATGCGAACCATCCCTTGTATCTGGAAAGTATGCGGAACCTCACCTTTGTTACATGCAGGGTAAGTAGCAGGGAATTAACGGGATTTACCTGACTGAGGCTCATTCACTTCCCTCGTATCCTCGCTCAATGTTCTGCCTGTCAGTTTGACGAACACGTCCTCCAATGTCGGCTCCTCGGGACTTATGTACTCCAGCGTGGCATCGTTCTCGGTCAGAGCCCGTATTATCTCGGGGAGAGCGCTCCGACTGTTCTCTGTTATTATCCTTAGATGTTCCTTTCCTCCCTTCTCTTCCACAGCAAGTTTTTCCACTATTTTCAGGGAGCCGAGGGCATCCAAGGCCTTTTGCGGAACTATGCCCTCTATCTTTATTATCCCTTCCTGTTTTATCGATGATTTCAGTTCAGCGGGCGTGCCTATCGCCTTTATCTCCCCTTTATCGATTATCGCTATCCTGTCGCAGAGCTCCTCGGCCTCATGCATCAGATGGGTGGTGTAGATTATGGTCTTCCCCTGCCTGTTCAGCTCTCTGACCATCTCTCTGAGTTTACGGGCCGCATGCACGTCCATCGCTATGGTGGGTTCATCGAGAAACAGGGTGGGAGCGTCGTTAATCAGCGCTTTTGCAAAGGAAACTATCATCTTCTGCCCGCTGGAATATGTTTCCACGGTCCTGTCCATGAAATCCCCCAGGTCCAGAAGGTCTATGAGGTACTCTATCCTCTCACGCCTGACCTTTTTTGGTACATAGTAGAGCGCTCCGAAGTACTCCAGATTCTCACGGCCTGTCAGTTTCCAGTAAAGCCCTCTCTCACCCATGAGCATGCAGCCTATCGACGCCCTGACCTTCCTTTCCTCCTTTATGACATCGTAGCCGTTGACCCATGCTTTTCCGGAGGTCGGGAGAAGGAGGGTGGTCAGTATCTTTATGAGGGTGGTCTTTCCCGCCCCATTTGGTCCGAGAAGGCCGAATATCTCGCCCTTTTTGACCTGAAGGTCTATGCCCTTGAGGGCATGAACTTCCCTCTTCTCTCTGCGGAACAGGCCCTTGCCCTTCGATATGTATGTCTTTTCCAGTTTCTCAGTTCTTATCACATCTTCCATGTGTTCACGCTCTTTTCATAACCCTTGATGATTCGTGCACCCTTGCTCTGGATGCCCTGAGAACCCCTATTCTGCACCCCGGCCCTATATTAACATTCTCCCCTTCGACCATGTCAGCAATAGTATTTTCTACGGATATGCTCTTTCCCTTTATTTTTTTGGCCTTCAACGAGCCTTTTCTGCCGAATATTCTGGATATTATGCCCTTTGAATTTCCTGATATTATCTCTATCTTATCTGCCTCTATCCTGCCTGCGGAGGAATTTCCATCCATTTCCAGTCTGAAGGTCTCGCATTTAACGGAGCTGTCCACCTTTATTGAGCCTTTTCCCCTGAAAATCGGAGTATCAATGCTCAGTGCAGATATGGAGCCACCCATGTCCAGTTTTTCCCTGGCGATTATCTTTCCCTCGCATTTTGTTCCGCCAGCGGATTTGAGGACCTTGGAGGCGACGTTGCCTTCTATTTTCATACCGCCGGAAAACTCGATTGTATCCGCTTCCGCATCGCCTTCCACATGCATGGATCCGGCTATTTTCACCTCCTTTGCCCTGAGATTGCCCTCAATCCTGCATGCACCCGCACACTTAACCCTTTCAGCCCTTACATTCCCCTCAATCTTTGCGGACCCTGCTATTTTCACCTCTTTAACATCCACATCGCCTTCCACCTTCCCGGAGCCGGATATCTTTAGGTACTCTCCTTTCACATTGTCAACGCTTCCGGAGCCTGCAATGCTGACTCCTCCGCCGAGTCTTTCCTCTTCGACATCTTCTTTCTTCTCCTCTTCCCGCTCTTTCCTGTACTCTTCCATTATGGACTCGTATGTCTCTCTGCTTATCTCGCCTTTCCTGTAGCGCTCTTCAATCTTCTTTATGATGTCGTTTTCGCTCATGTTCCGGCATAGAGCATGGGGTTATTTATAACTTATCTTAAAATAAATGTTGATAAGTGCAAAAATCGTCGAGAATTTTTCAGAATACGGCGAGATAACATCAGAAGAAAAGTTAAAATAATGGAAAAACATGGTGTCCCATGGACAGAAATGCATTCGAGCTCCTTAAGGCCTTTGCATCCGAGACCAGAATGAAGGTGATCGATGCTCTCTCGGCAGGAATGGAGCATCCTGAGGAAATCGCCAGACATCTGGGAATAAAGAGACAGTCGGTGGACAAGCATCTTCTTCTCCTGCACAATCTCGGAATAGTGGAGAGGAGCGCTGTCTTTCCGCCGGAGGGGAGGCCGAGGATACTCTATCGTCTCAGCAGGGCAGGAAAGGACCTCATAAATGATTTTGAGGAAGTTGCAAAGAGACACGGTGAGAGGCTGTTTTCCATGTATAAATCTGAAAAAAGGGTCCTGGATATGGCTCTTGCGGAAGGGGAACTCTCGGAAGAGATCTATCTCAAGAAACTCGGGGAGTTGAGAAAAAGATTCGGGATATAACTGCAGATTACCGCACAACGCTTATATAGTCAATCCATCATACATCCACCATCCGGTGAGATGATGCACTCTCCTAAAAGACCTGTGAAAAATTCAGACGAAGGTGTCTCTGCCACTGTCGGTACCATAATGGCACTCATGGTGTTCATGTTCCTTTTCGGGATGATACAGACCCAGTATGTTCCGGTGGCCATGAAGGATGCGGAGGCGAACCACATGAGGAACGTTGAGGCACAATTCGGAACACTGAAAGAGAAGATAGATACCCTTATCATGCTCAATGCCCTCAATTATTCCTCGTATTCCCCCATTACCCTCGGTTCGGACGGCATTCCGGTCTTCGCCTCGCAGACCCCGGGCTTTCTGTCCTTCCTGCCTAGCAAGGAACTGGTTAATGTTAGTTTCGTCTTGAACAAGAACGTTTCCGGTAGCGTGGAGACCGAGAGGCTTTACGGAAACACCAGCGGAAAGATAGAACTGTATGTCCCCAACAGGTATTATGTTCCGCAAACATATGTATATACCTGCGGTGCGGTTATACTTTACCAGTCATCGGGGTCTGTAATGAGGGCGGAGCCCGGCTTCTCCATAGTCAACCAGAGCGGCGACCTGGTCGTGTACATAAGGTCCATAAGGCTAATAGGGGATGAAATGAGAAAAAGCGGGACCACCACCGAGGGGATAGATTCATCTCTGATATATACGTACAGCAGTTCCGCCTCTGCCAATCGCACGGAATTTCTGAATTCCACGCTGTGGATAAACATCACGACATCCTATGCTGAAGCCTGGGAAACATGGATAAACGGGACACTTAACGAGAACGGGCTGAATTACGGAACAGACTATACCGTTACGAAAGTTATCACGAACCCCGATGTCATACCGAACACATGTTCCATCACGCTTAAAATCAGGAACGTGAAATCGCTTAGCATGCAGCGGTCCCTTGTAGAAATCACCACAGGAGAGCTATAATAAGCAAATTACCCAAAAACCTTTAAATACGCTTAAAAAAAGAAACCATCGAGGTGTTGATAATGAAGAAGCCTGTCAGGAAAGAAGAGGGTGTTTCCGAGGTTGTCGGGAGCATCCTTACTTTGAGCATAACCGTTGTCCTCTTCGCTGCCATATTCATCAGTGTGAATCAGATGCCCACACCGACCGGGAAGACCTATGC
>JAJRTH010000021.1 GCA_024278375.1 archaeon
GAAGGGAAAGGCCATAGGAATAATAGCTTTCATATACAATCATCACGAGAGCGATGTCGCCAACAAGCTATTGGAGGTTCAGCACCACAACGCAAAGGGCTCATTCACGGCCCACGTACATCTCGACGAGGGCAGATGCCTTGAGATTCTGATAGTTCAGGGAGATGCAAACGAGATTCAGAGCATTGCAGACCATATAAAGGCCATTAAAGGCGTGAAATACAGCGAAGCTCTCATAACCAGAGCCGCTTTCTGAGGGGGCGATATGCCGCATATAAACGGGGCGATACTCACCGAAGACGGGTTCGTCGAAGGCCACATAAGCTTCGAGAACGGAGTCATAACCGGAATGGAGGAAACTCTCCCGCCATACCCTCTCATGTCCGGTATAGTCGTGCCTCCCTTTTTCAATGCACACACCCATCTCGGCGACTCCTTCATAAAAGACGTTCCCGCAGGCACCATAGAGGAGATAGTCGGACCAGGCGGTTATAAGCACAGGATGCTGGAGAGCGCTCACGACGAGGCGATAATCGAAGGAATGAGGAGATCGATAGAGACCATGATTTCCACGGGAACCCTCGGATTTGCGGACTTTCGTGAAGGGGGCATAAAGGGTGTCGAGCTCCTGAAAAAGGCTGCGGATGGACTTCCTATAAAGCCAGTAGCACTCTCAAGACCTGTCGAAGGAACGGGTGAAGAGGTCGATGCGCTCCTGAAAATCTCCGACGGGTTCGGAATGAGCTCTATTTCCGACCATGATTTCGAGTTTCTGAGAATGCTTTCCGAGAAAGCCCATAAAAAGGGAAAAATCTTTGCGATACATTTCAGCGAGCGCATAAGGGAGGACGTGGAGAAACTTCTGGACCTCAAACCGGATCTCATAGTCCATGCCATAGAGTTGACGGGCGATGATATGGACTCTATTGCGGAGGCGAGAATTCCGGTGGTGATATGTCCACGTTCCAACCGCTTTTTCGGAAAATCACCGAAGTTCTGTGAACTTCTTGAACATGGGATAGAAGTGCATCTGGGCACTGATAACGGAATGCTGGCCGAGCCGGATATGCTGGAAGAACTGCGATTTCTGCATTCTATTTCCGGTAATGAAGGAAAGAAGTTACTGGGTGAGATGGTGATGAGCTTATTCGAAAGAAAACTTTTAAAAGGGGATGCGATAGGATTGAAAGAGGGCCAGAGTGCCACCTTCACGGTGATAAAAAAGCCCTGGAAATACCCTGAAAAGGGGATTTTAAGCGCAGAAAAGGAGGATCTGCACATATTCCTCCGAGGAAGTGATACGAATGGATGAAATAAAGAAAATCCTGATTGCAACGGATGGCTCGGAATACACGAGAGAGGCCGTGAAGAAAGGCCTTAGCCTTGCGAAGATGCTTGATGCCGAAGTTATCGCCCTTTATGTCGTGGATATCTCGCCGATACTCCCGATGTCCTTGGACGAGAACACCTTCCCGATGGTCGAGTTCCTTAGGAACGAGGGAGACGGCGTACTGAAAGAACTCGGAAAGCAGGCCGAATCCATGGGCGTCAGGGTCCGAACAGTGAAAAAGGAGGGGATACCCGTTGATGAAATCCTGGAAACTGCCAGAGAAGAGGACGTGGACCTCATAGTCATGGGTACGCTTGGAAGGAGCGCTCTCGAGAAACTCCTCCTTGGAAGTGTAGCCGAAAAGGTGATAAGACACGCCATGTGTCCAGTTCTCGTTGTGAGAGCCAAGAGGGAGAATAAATGAAGATAAAGGAGATAATGACCAGGAAGCCGATAACAGCGAGGTTGCCCGGAAACAGAGAGGAGGTCGTCTCTCTACTAGTAAAGCACAAGAAAACCGGTTTACCTGTGGTTAAAGACAGTACCGGAGAGTACATAGGTTTTCTCACCAGACAGATGCTGTTCGAAAAGCCGGAAACGGACCAGCTGGTTCTGCTAATAGACCGGGACTATCCATGCGTTCCGGGGAGCGATACCATAGAATATGCGGCTGAGATAATGCTGAGGAACAACCTGCACCACCTCCCGGTCGTGAATACCCGAGGTATGGTGGAAGGAGTGGTCACGCCTGCGGATTTTCTGCCGATAATAATCGAAAAAAGCATAGAGAAACCGGTAGAGGACTATGTCAGGACACCCTGTATCCCGCTGCATAGAAAAACGCCGCTGAAAGTTGCACTCCTGACAATGAGACTTGCAAAGCTCTATGCTTTCCCGGTGGTTGATGACGAGGGCTTTCTAACTGGACTTATAACCGACAGAGACATCTTCAACAGGAATATCATAGAGAAGAGCATATCCACGGCGGACATAGGTCTGGGGGACGACGAGGATGCCTGGAACTGGGAAGGTCTGAAAAACGTCATGAAGCTCTATTATGAGATATCCAAGATAGACGTACCGAACATATCGGTCGAGGAGATAATGGTTGAAAATCCGACCACCATATTCAAACAGACATCCGTCAGTGAGGCTGCCAAGATAATGTACTCCAATGATTACGGCCAACTGCCCATCAGGAACGACAGGAATCGACTCACGGCCATGATATACGAACTGGACCTGCTGGCATCTCTCCTGGAGGATTGATGTGTGGGCAAAGGTCCTCGCTGTTGCAAAGAGGCGCGGCTTCATATGGCCTGCATTCGACATATACGGGGGTCTCAGCGGGTTCTATGACTATGGTCCCCTGGGAGCCGAATTGAAAAGGAACATAATGGAGATATGGAGAAGATACTATGTGCTCATCGAGGGCTTTGCGGAGATAGACTCGCCAAATTTATCACCCGAGGCGGTTTTCAGAGCATCCGGCCATCTGGACAAGTTCGAGGACTACATGACAGTATGCAGGTCCTGTGGAGCGGCTTTCAGAGCAGATTCCCTTGTAGAGACAGAGAATGCGGATGCCCTCTCCGCGGACGAGCTCTGGGACATTATGCGGAGGGAAAACATAAGGTGCCCGGAATGCGGCGGGGAGCCTTCAAAACCTGAGCCCTTCAACCTGATGTTCAGGACCACGATAGGACCGAAGGGAAAAAGGGAGCGCACGGGATATCTGAGGCCCGAGACAGCTCAGGCAATGTTCATGGATTTCCAGTATCTGTATCGCTATTTCAGGGAGAAATTGCCCTTCGGGGCGGTTCAGACAGGCAAGGGATTCAGGAACGAGATTTCACCGAGACAGGGACTCCTGAGGCTCAGGGAGTTCAACATGGCCGAGGCGGAGATATTCTTCGACCCTGAAAAGAAGGAGTGGGGCGGATTCGAGAGGATTGCCGGAGAGAGGCTCAGGCTGATTCCGAACAATGGCAATGAATTGGAGATGAGTGCTGCCGAGGCTGTTGAGAGGGGGATTATAAAGAATCAGGCTCTGGCATATTTTGTTGCCCTCACAAAGAGATTCCTGATTGCCGTGGGAATAGACGAGAAAAGACTGAGGTTCAGGGAGCACCTCCAGGATGAGATGGCACACTATGCGGATGATTGCTGGGATGCCGAGGTTCTGCTATCATACGGCTGGGTGGAACTGGTTGGTATAGCCGACAGGACAAACTACGATTTGTCCAGACATATGGAATTCTCTGGTGAAAACCTCAGAGCCATGAGAAAGTATCCGGAGCCGAAGGAAGTTGAGGTGGAGGAGATAATTCCAGATTACAGGAAGATGGGGCCTCTTTTCAAAGGGAATGCGAAGAAGGTTGCGGAGGCTCTTAAAGCCATGAATCCAGCCGATCTGCACGACGATGTAACCCTTGAGATAGATGGAAATGAATATGTGGTACCGGAGAGCGCATACAGGGTGGAAAAAGTCAGGAAAAAGGTGAGTGGAGAGGAATTTATACCCCATGTTATAGAGCCGTCCTATGGAATAGACAGGATACTATATGCAGTCATGGAGCACAACTACTATGAAATCGAGGAGGATGGAGAAACATACCGAATACTGAGACTGCCTGCTTCGGTTGCACCTGTAAAGGCCGGCGTTTTCCCACTCATGTCTAAAGATAGATTGAATGAAAAAGCCAGAGAGATATACGAGAATCTCAGAAAAGCGGGAATAAATGCGTTCTATGACGATTCTGGCTCCATAGGTAGAAGATATGCCAGAATGGATGAGATAGGCACTCCTTTCTGTATAACTGTGGACTATCAGAGCCTCGAAGATGATACAGTAACAATAAGGTTCAGGGACACAAAGGAGCAGATAAGGGTTCGGGGTGACGAGGTTACCGGAAAAATCAGAGACCTTATCGAGAGGGGGGAAAGGGCGACACCATGATGATAAGCGTTGTTATAACGGTCAGAAACGAGGAAAGGAACATCGGAAACCTTCTGGATGGTCTGCTGGTTCAGGAAAAACCGTTCGAGGTCATAGTGGTCGATTCGAACAGTACCGACAGGACCAGGAAAATCGTGAAAAGATATGCGGAAAAGGACCCTAACATCCATCTTTATGTGAAGAGTAGCACGAGGGGAGAGGGGAGGAACTATGGGGTTTCAAAGGCCAAAGGCGAAGCTGTCGCATTTATAGATGGTGATGATATACCGAACCCGTTCTGGCTGAAAGAAATGAGGAAATCCCTGATGGAGGGTGCGGATGTCGTTGCCGGGAGGAGCATAGCCATAGGATACCATGCGTTTGAGGAGCTGGAAAGGGTCGAGCTCTATTACAAGGGGTACGATGTCACCTTTCCGAGCTGCAACCTGGCTTATAGAAAGGAGTTGTTCGAAAGAATCGGGGGTTTTGACCCCTCCTTCGTGACTGCCGAGGATATAGACCTGAACATAAGGGCGGTCGAAGCGGGTGCGAAATTCGTTTACAATCCCAACGCGATAGTGTACCACAGGACTAGGAACTCCTTCATAGGCTTCTACAAGCAGGCATTCTGGAACGGTTACGGAAGAAAACAGCTCACACTGAAGCATGGGAACCTGTGGAAAAGATACAAACCAACAAAGATGCTGGATCATCAGTTCAACTTCTGGTATGCCACAAGGCTTGCTGTGGCAATGCTGGGCTATATGGCATGCAAAATATATAGAAAAAAACGCTGAGCCAAAAATAGGGTAAAATGAAGAACCCAACCGCAGCAAGCTGCGGGGTATCTTCATTGGAAGGCCGACAATTGCAATTGGGTTAGATTTCCACCCTGCTCTTCCACATATCTCCTGATCTTTTCGAGGCCACCGTATTCACTAACAGTATCTA